>JBGAQU010000119.1:0-4332 GCA_044220535.1 Alphaproteobacteria bacterium
TATGGCTCTGGTCGATTTGCAAGGCTATAAAGGACCGGTCATCGCCGGACGTGTCATACCGCACACGCGCCACCACCAGCGCCCGGAATTCCGGATTGGCGGCCGCCTGGCTGCGGTCACCGAGCGGCAGGCGGGCCATGATGCGCATCGCGCTTTCACCACCCTCCTCCATCAGATAACGCCACCAGGGGTTTTGCTCTTCATTCTCCGGCCAGGGCACGACTGCAAACGTCGCCTCCCCCTCCCGCACCATGCCGAGTGCGGTCATCGGGTTGCTGGCTTTATGCATGGGAAGCACGCTGGAAAAATAATCCTTCGCCATATCCCAGAAGATCAAACCGCTATGGTCCTCCGGCACGGCCACGGCCACGCGCAGGCCGGTCTGGAGCAGCGACACCGCACCGACCAGTTCGCGCCAGATCCGGACGATGGCTTCCTTCGGCAGTGGCCCCTTATGGCGCGCCAGCAGGCGGCGGATCATCACCGCCTCGCGGTCGGGTTGGACGATCTGAACATTGTTCTTGCGCTTTTGCTCGCCAATGGCCAGCACAAGCTCCGCCCGTTCCATCAAAATGTCATGGAGGCGGTTATCTAACGTATCGATTTCACGGCGAAGATCTTCAACGGTTCTGGACATGCCTGTTCATACCGTCACCGCAATGCAAAATCAAAGGAAATCGTTGTTAGGGAACAGGCTTTAACCCGTCAGGAATACGTTTAGCAAAAATCTCTGGTATTTCTATTTGCTCAAATCTTTTCTTATTAATTGCAGCAACTTCTTTTGCCGAGAGATGGCCGCTATATCCCCCGTTGGGATAACTAATCGCCCATAGTAATTTGCCATTACTTAAAGCTTGTTTGGCAGGAATGCCAGGAGCAGGATCCCATAATTCATTAGCCTGATAAAATTCCTTATGTGTGACCTGACCATCCTCATCAAATGACTCAACAGCGGGAATCATGTGCAGGATTTTGTAAACTGCCAAATTGATAGTGAGCATTATAAACTAAAATATCCTTACAGAATCGCTGGACTGCAGGAATGCGTTTACCACTTGTATTTAAAGCATCATGAAGCGGAATTCTGCAAATCCAGATAAATATAATATCAAGCCCTTCCCTTCCAGTTTTGCCCATTTAGGATCAGCCGCAAGCTTCAATGCCATTGGAGCTGTCAGCATATAATATTTGATAAAATGTAGCTGTGGATGATCTTCGCCTTCGATCTTTATTCAAAAAGGTAAATTTGAATCAATGGTCATGTTGTTCCTCCAAATCAATAAAGATGAATTAACTATACATAAAATTATCTGTCAACATTATCCTGCCAGCGGATCCACCACCACCATGCGCCTTGGCTGGCGGACCTTGGCGGCCTGGGCAGGGATGCCGCCATAGACCTGTTTCGAGGCCTCCACGATATAAACACCCGACAGGCCAGGGAACAGAAAGCGGCCAAAGGATTCAAACTGATAGGAGGACCGCAGCGCCAGGAAGGAATGGAAAGGCGGCATGAACAGCGCCCGTTCGGTGCGTTCCTGCACAAACAGGCTGGCCTGCAGAAGGTTACGCACCTGTCCTGATGTAAACGGCGTGCCGTGGCCGAACGGCGTCCAGTCCGCCCGCGCCCACAACCCCATACGGTGCGGCAGGATCATCATCATCCGCCCATTGCTTTTCAGGACACGCCAGGCTTCCTGCATAACGGTCTCAGGCGTATCGGCATGTTCAAGACCATGGAACATGATGATGCGGTCGACGGATTCAGTCGCCAACGGCCACTCCCCTTCGGTACACAGCGCCGTGCGGCCTGACAGCCCTTCCGGCCAGTGGTGGATACCGAGCGTATGGGGCATCAACACGGATGCCCTGCCCCCTGCGCCTTCATAGGCTTTGAACAATGGCAGCGGATATCCGTAACCGACCAGCCCCAGCCCGGTCATGTCGGGCCACATCCGGGAGACGTGCTCCGTCAGAATACGCCCCACCAGCCGTCCGGCGCGGCTGTGGTAAAAGGACCTCATATCGTAGACGGAATAGGGCATAATCTTATTCAGGCTTACGTGACATAATAATGACGCGCTTCAAAAGGTTCATCTTAAAATATGGCAGATTTTTAAGATCAAAAGAACAGGCAGGCGTTACGGCAGAGATGCAAAAACAATGTCCGGCGAAGACGCGCCGCCACCATCGTTATTTCCGCTATACGGGTAAGCCGCGAGACTATACGATTAAGCTGGAGACATGCCCCGCGACTGTGGTTCAGAATACCGTAGGTTATCGATCCCAGATACTGACCGGATGTTGATAATCCCTTCCAGTTCCCGCATCCCTTCGCCGGACACGCTAACGTAAAGAGCGCCATCCGCAGAACGGGAAACACTGTACCCGACTCCTGCCGTGTACAGAGACGCCAGCAATACGCATCCGTCATTGGTAACCTTCGCGCGCAATAAAGGATTCCCTTCCTTATCACGTCCCTGTGTCCATGCCGCCTGCGAAATGATCCGCTCACGGCCATCGGCGTCGTCACATAGCAATGCATCATGGCGGACGCCTGCTTCCGGATAATCAGACGATCTATACCCGTCGGTCATTGCATCGAAGTAGCGATGCTGGTCCCCGTTCAATACGATGTATCGTCCGCCGCATACATTAGTCTCGCGCTCTGGGGTAAAACCAAGAACGCGAAGCGTATTTTCCACTGCTCTGATTTGTTCCTCCGGTAAGGCGGCAATGTTCAGACGCTTGCGACTCTGGTTGCCTTCAACTGCATCAATTATAACTTGATGTTTAAACCCGCCTTGAAAAATCAGGGCAAGCGGATCAAATCCCGGATCCGGTTCTGTTGATGCCGCCTGAAAATCCAGGCCAAGCCCAGATTTAGCCGCCATTGCAGCGGGAGCGGCAGAATCCCTTTCAAGCCTTGCCGGGAGCATCGTAGAAGCGACTCCCCCATTCTTTCCATGCCCATCCATAACGCCAGCAATCAATGCCTCCGTGCTATCGGGCTTCAATTCCGTGACATTGGCCGTAAGATTATCAAACCAGTCTTTATCTTTGCCCGTGCCCAAAGCTTTTTCGATGGCGCCCGAAATAATCGCTTTGGCAATATCAAGGACAGATCGCTCTGGTTGAAAGCCTGCGGCAATCTCGTTCGGCGTCGAGAACTCGGTCATGCCGTCGCTGCCGACAAAAAGAAACGCCCGATGCTTGCCATCCATAAATTCAGGGTATTCACTCAAACCCACTTTGGTAAACTGGGGGTCAGAGATAACGCCCGGGCCATAATCGGTATTGCCGAGGGTTATGGAACGGGACACGGCCAGTATCCCGTTGGCCCTGCCTTCAATGACCTCACCGCCGGCCGCTTCAATTCTCGCCTGCTCACCGGGCGCTGAATGATCCGCTGTCAAATCAATTATTTTAACCGCCCCGGTTTCCTTGTTTTGAAACACGACAAAGACAGGGCTGTCACCGGCCTGGGCAATTGTAAGAACCTTATCATCTGGCGTGAAAGCCGCCACCGTTGCCGTAGTGCCGCCATCCCCTTCGTATCTTGTTTCTTTTTTTAATCCATCCGCTGCCCTGGCAATTGAATCCGACAATAACTGCTCCGCATCAGCGTGCGTCCTCATAACAGAAGAGCGTGCACTGAAAGATGCATCCTGATTCTCGCTGTCATAACGCCCGCCATCCGCGCCAGCATGACCAACGCTTGCCTGATCCTTTGATGCCTCTACAATCGCACCCGCAAGGTATGGAGACAGACCTGTAATTAAATGCTGCATTTATTATTCCTCTTAATATGTTGGCGTATATTCTGATCTACTCTATCCCATTATTCACATAATGTAAAGTTTTTGGGTTTTTAATTAAGATATTGTTTTTAATAAGAAAAATTTTCTACATATGGCACACCCTGTTAATCATGCAACAAATGATTGCAACTGCGCCACCAAGGGAACGTCCGCATCCGGCATGGGAAGGCCGAACATTTCATTAGGCCTCAACCATTTCAGCGTTTGCCCTTCCCGTCCCTGCGGAAATCCTTTCCAGACACGGCAGGCAAAAAGCGGCATCAGAAGATGAAAATCCTCATACGCATGCGAGGCGAAAGCGATGGGTGAAAAGCAGCAGGGCCGGGTCGTAATCCCCAACTCCTCCTCCATCTCCCGCATCAGCGCGAATTCGGGCGTCTCGCCGTCATGCACCTTGCCGCCTGGAAATTCCCAAAGGCCAGCCATCGGCTTGCCCGCGGGCCGTTGCGCCATCAGCACACGGCCATCCGCATCGATCAACGCGGCGGCGGCAACCAGAAGAATTTTCTTT
>JBGAQU010000019.1:0-34337 GCA_044220535.1 Alphaproteobacteria bacterium
GATATTCGGTTGTCCCTGAATGCATGGTTAAAATTCACATTCCCGGCGTTGTTCACCGCCCACTTGTTGGCGGAAAAAATAGAACGGGGATGGCGATTGTTACTGCCAGAACGACTAACGCTTTGGCATCTAATTTTCTTGATGCGGTGCTATAGGTCTTTATTAATTTTTAGATCAAGGCATTTTGAATTCATTTTTAATCGCAGGATCATCTGATTTAGGCAGCGATTTAATACCGGAAACAAAAAGTGCAGGGCCAGCTTTCCTAGCCAAAGCTATAACTTTGTCACCTTCAAATGTTTCACAATTTTTATAGCCACCATCAATAATGAACGTATCTTCGTTACCTTTCTCATCCATGATTGTCACATCACAAAAAGGCCAATCAAGTCTAATGTACTGAGGTCCTATTTTTTTTACTGTGCCAACTATTATGGCTTGATCCGCTTCTAATTTTGCCATTTGGGCAGGCATAAGAACTTCAAACTCATCAATCTCCGGCCATCCGTGAGCGCCTGGCACGTCAATCCAAGATTTCCCAAGGGTGGCTTTAATTATATCTCCGACCGAAACCCCTTGACGAAGTCCATAAGTAGGTTGAGCTTCGTGATTTAAAAGAAAGTCAATTTTTTGACCTAAGTCATTTTCGGCCCTTATGCGTGAATAAGTTGCACCACGACTGTTGGAAAAGGGAACATATACCTGATTGAAAGACTTTATAGTTCCAGTAAAAGTCATACGTTGATCATCAGGTATTTTTATGAATTCCGGTAAAGGATTAAAAAATCTTTTTATAGAGGCCAGCCTATCTTTTTCTACAGGTGTTGTTGATGGCACCAACAATTTAAGTGCCTGTTCTGTAGAGATGGTTTGAATTTTGGTTATGCTATTTGACATCAAAACCTCCAAATTTACTGGCTAGAATGTAACCCTTTTCATTAATTATGTCAATATAAAAATGCTATGTTATTGTTTTCTTTTCTTAATGCTTTCCGACTTTAATTGCCCGCAAGCCGCCAGGATATCGTCGCCCCGGGTTTTGCGGATGGGGGCGTCGTAGCCAGCTTCGGTCAGGATATTTGCGAAAGCCTGGATGCGGTCGCGGGGGGAGCAGGTATAGCCGCTGCCTGGCCATTCGTTGAAGGGGATCAGGTTGATTTTGGCCGGGATGCCTTTCAGAAGTTTGGCGAGTTTTTTCGCGTCGTCATCGCTGTCGTTCACGCCGTCCAGCATGACGTATTCGAAGGTGATGCGGCGGTTTTCGCTGGCGCCGGGATAATTGCGGCAGGCATCCAGCAGATCGGCCAGCGGATATTTGTTGTTGATCGGCATGATGGAAGAGCGCAGTTCGTCTGTCGGTGCGTGCAGCGATATTGCGAGGTTGACGCCCAGTTCTTCCCCGCACTGCACGATCTGGGGTACGACGCCGGAGGTCGATAATGTAATGCGGCGCTTGGAAATACCGAGGCCGTTTTCATCCATGGCGATTTTCAGGCCAGCGGTCACGTTGTCGTAGTTATAGAGCGGTTCACCCATGCCCATCATGACGATGTTGGTCAGGTCGCGGCCTTCCTTATCCGCCTCACCGGGCCATTCGTTTAGGCAATCGCGCGCATGCATGATCTGCTGCAGGATTTCATGGGGGCCGAGATTGCGCACCAGCGGCTGCGTGCCCGTATGGCAGAAACGGCAGGTGAGGGTGCAGCCGACCTGGCTGGAGACGCACAGCGTGCCGCGGTCAGTCTCTGGAATAAACACTGTCTCGACTTTTTGCCCGTCCGCCATGGTCAGCAGCCATTTAATCGTGCCGTCGACGGATGTCTGTTCGGCGTCCACGACAGGGCGGTCGATGGAATATTTTTCGGTGAGCAAAGCGCGCATATCTTTTGGCAAATTCGCCATGGAGTCGAAATCCCGCGCGCCGCGATGATAAATCCAGTGCCAGAGCTGTTTGGCGCGGAAGGCAGGCAGGCCGTGTTCGGCCACGACCGCCTGCATCTGGACGAACGGCATGCCGACCAGCTGAATCCGCCCTGCCGCGTCCGTGCGCGGGGCGGCGAATTTGGTGGCGTGGGTGGTGATGCTCATGGCGATGGTTTTACATGATTTTTTGCCAATTGGACAGTTTTAAATATGGTAATTATAGGCTTTCGGAATTTGGTTTCGAATAAACCGGGAATCCGCTAGAAGAATAGGTCATGAGCGGCAACCGGTTCGGGACATTGTTTCAATATCATAGCTGGGGCGAAAGCCATGGACCGGCCATTGGCTGTGTGGTCGATGGGGTGCCGCCGCGCATTCCGCTGAGCGAGGCCGATATCCAGCCCTGGCTCGACAAGCGGAAGCCGGGGCAGTCGCGGTTTACAACGCAGCGTCAGGAATCCGACACGGTCGAAATCCTGTCCGGCGTGTTTGAAGGGCAGACGACCGGGACGCCGATCAGCCTTCTGATCCGCAATGAAGATGCGCGGTCGAAGGATTACGGGGACATCAAGGACAAGTTCAGGCCCGGCCATGCGGATTTCACCTATCAGGCGAAATACGGTATCCGCGACTATCGCGGCGGCGGACGGTCGAGCGCGCGGGAGACGGCGTGCCGGGTGGCGGCGGGTGCGGTGGCGCGGAAGATACTCGCTGCCCAAGCGGGTGAGATTGCCATTCGCGGCGCGGTGACGCAGATCGGGCCGCATGCGGTTGACAGGGCCAACTGGGACTGGGCGCAGGTTGATCAGAATCCGTTCTTCACGACCGATGCTGCGATTGTCGACCGCTGGGCCGAATTCCTGGACGCGAAGCGCAAGGCGGGGTCGAGCGCGGGGGCGATTATCGAAGTGGTTGCGTCCGGCATTCCTGCCGGATTGGGCGCGCCTGTGTGGGACAGGTTGGATGCAGACTTGGCCAAAGCCATGATGTCGATCAATGCCTGTAAGGGTGTCGAGATCGGCGCGGGGTTTGCGAGCGCATCGCTGGGCGGTGAGGAGAATGCCGACCCGATCCGCATGGGCGAAGACGGCAAGCCTGTGTTCCTTTCCAACAATGCTGGTGGCATCCTTGGCGGGATTTCGACCGGGCAGGATATTGTTGTGCGCCTCGCGATCAAGCCGACCAGCTCCATTTTGACGCCGGTGCCGACCATTGACCGGCAGGGGCGGGAGACCGATATCATGACCAAGGGCCGCCACGATCCGTGCGTCGGCATCCGCGCCGTGCCGGTGGCGGAGGCGATGATGGCCTGTGTGCTGGCCGACCATTGGCTGCGGCATAAGGCACAATGCTTGTAAGACAACAGGAGTTTTTATGGCCGACCGCTGGAACCGTTTAAGACGCGCTTCGCTGTTTTCTTCTGCCAGACCAGTGACCGTTGCGAAGCCGGTGAAGAAGCATCCGGTGCGGCGGTTTTTTGCGGTATCGTTGCGGCGGATCTGCATGGCGCTGGGAGGCTTGGTGCTGTTCTCCATGGTCTGCGGTTTTATCATTGGTCTGCGCCATGGTCCGGCGGGGATCGCGGTGCCGAAGCAGATGGTGCTGTTCATGCGCCTGAACGGGAATTTTGTCGAATACAAGATGGACGAGTTTTCGTTTGGCGAAACCAAAATCCCCATGCGCGACGCAGTGGACGCCATCGACCTGGCTGCGCATGACAGCCGCGTGAAGGGTATCGTCGCGCAATGGGATGGCGGCATCGGCGATATGGCGCAACTGGAAGAACTGCGCAACGCTATCATGCGGTTCCGGTCGAGCGGGAAGTTTTCCGTGTTTTATGCGGAAGATCTTGCGGGCGGCATGGGTGCGTATTATCTGGCGTCGGCATTCAACCAGATCTGGATGCAGCCGGTGGGAACGCTGTCCATCCCCGGATTGCGGGCGGAGATGCCGTATGGCCGCGACCTGCTGGACAAGGTGGGCGTGACGCCGGATTTCTTTGCGCGCGGTCAATATAAAAACCTGTTCGAGAGTTTCGAGTTGAAAGGCATGTCGCCAGCGACCCGGGAGTCGATGGGGGCGCTGGTTGCCGACCTTGGCAATACGCTGGAGGCCGGGATTGCCGTGGCGCGGAACAAGAATCGGCAGGACCTGAACCGCGCGATCAACCTGGGCCTGATGACCGACCTGGAAGCGAAAAGCATGGGTTATGTCGACCAGCTTGGGTATCGCGATGCGCTGCTAGAAGGGCTGCGTCAGAAGCTGGTGGGCGATAAGGACGATGACGACGCGCTGCCGTTCTTCCAGTTCGCCGAATATGCGCAGGCGATGCGGAAGAATGAAACGGCGATGACGGCGCGCGGCGCCTATCCGAAGGTCGCGCTGATCTATGCCGTCGGCGAGATCGCGCCGGGCAGCAAGGAAGAGTCTTCCATGCATGTCGCCTATGGTGCGGGCAGCGGCATCGCGGGCGACGATCTGTCGCAGGATATCCGCGAGGCGGCGCGGGACAAGGATGTCCGGATCATCGTGCTGCGCGTGAACAGCCCGGGCGGATCGCCGTCCGCATCCGAAACCATTCGCCGTGCCGTGGTGTATGCGCAGGGCCGTGGCAAGACAGTATATGTATCCATGGGCGGGGCGGCGGCGTCTGGCGGGTACTGGATTTCGACGTCGGCGAACCGGATCTATGCCTCGCCTTTGACCATGACGGGGTCGATCGGCGTGGCGGGCGGCAAGTTCGTGCTGCAGGAGATGTGGAAGAAGGTTGGCGTCAACTGGGACGGTATCAGCGTCGGCGACAATGCCGGGATGATGTCCCTGAACACGCCGTTCACCGAGACACAACGCGCGCGGATGAACGCGATGTTCGACCGCATCTATGCTGCCTTTATCGAGCGCGTGGCGCAGGGGCGGCATATTACGCCGGAACGCGCGAACCAGATCGCGCAGGGCCGCGTATGGACCGGGCGGCAGGGATTGCAGATCGGCCTGGTTGACCGCTTGGGTGGGCTCGATACCGTTCTGGACGATGTTGCGAAGGAACTAGGGCAGAAAAACCGTTTTCAGTTGGATGTCCATATCTTGCCGGAGCCGGAATCGCCGTTTAAAAAACTGGGCGATTTGCTGGCGGGCCAGGTCGGTATGGCGCGGTTCTTCCAGTCGCATGCGGGGCTTGCGGCGCAATTTGCACCTATGTTACAGGCACTGGAGCACACAGGCACAGTATATGAATCGATAGAGGTGAAGTAGCGAGGATTGAACTCTCTATTCTTCCCGGTCGCCCATTTCCAGCAATCCCTTCAGCTTTGGTTCGATATCCATCCAGGCCATGATGATGTGGTCGGCGCTGATCTTGTTTTCTAAAATCGCGAGCACGGCCTGAAGGTTGTAGGCGAAGGGGTAGATGGGGCAGGGTAAATGTTTGCGTGCCGCCAGGGCCGCCATCACATCCTTCCGCCTGTCGCCGATATACCAGATGACGTCGGAGGCATTGACCGGGCGGGGCAATGCCTCCACCGCCTGCAGGATGGGATCCGGGTTCGGTTTGGCGCGGCGGATGTCTTCGCGGAACAACGTGACACAGTAGTATTTTTCCAAGTCGAATTTTTTCAGGATGTCGTGGCCGTAGCCCTTGCCCAGGCCGTTGGAGATCAGGCCGACGGGGACATGATGCGCCTGCAATAAATCCAGTATGCCGTAGATACCGGGGCAGGGCTCGACGATTTCCTCCACCGTTTTGCGGCGCATGCGATGGATGGCGCGATGGACCAGCAGTTTCGGGCGGCGGCCGGTAGCGGCGACCGTGCGCCGTTCGATCAGCACAGGCGTATCGATGCGGCGGCGGAACAGCTTTGAAATATATTTCGCGGTTTTATGCGACGCATCGTCCAGCGCCTCCAGGATCCCAAGGATCTTGGGATGGATATGCCGGACCGTGGTGCCGTCCATATCGAACAGCACGATGGTGGGTTTTTGCAACGTCATGAAAGCATTAGATGAAAGTTTCGCGCGTTTTGCAAAGATATAGAGTAATAAAATATGAAAATGTTCAGGATGATATCAGTTCGTTCGTAGGAATTTTTTTAGTTCATGCCTTTGTATTCGGTTCGGAATTAGGCCAATTTATATTGACATTATAGGATTAAATTCATACAAATACAATATGAATCTTGTCAGGGAAGCCATATCGTCCGGTATCCCGCGCATGCGTGAAATCCGCGCAGCGGTGCGGGAGAATATTTTACGGGATGGATCCAAGGTGACGGAGGCTGATTATTTCTGGTACATCGCCAACGGTCCGATCTGGGTTTTTATGAGCAGGACGGCGACATTAAGGGGCTGGCGGCAGGCAATCTGGAAACAGGCGTCATCTGGGTATTGTTCGTCGATCCGGCCTGTGAAGGACAGGGTATAGGGCGGGCGTTATTTGCACAGGTTTGCAAAAGTCTGAAAGAAAGAGGCATCCGGGATGCAACGCTTTACACTGAATCCGGTAGCAGGGCGGACCGGTTTTATCAAACCGATGGATGGGTTCGGGGGGCGGTAAAAGATGGTGAGGTGCAATTCACTAAAAGTCTGACGCTATAAAACGGCCCGCCAAATTCGTCAAAGTGTTTGGTATTTTTCCTTAGTTGCCGCGCATCATATAGAACGCAAAAACCAAGGCTGCGATAATTAAAATCCAAACAATACCGGACCATCCGCCGGAATGGCGTTTGTAGGTGGCATAGGACAGGCCACTGCCGGGCAGACCTGCCGTGGAACGCGTGCCGTTTTTGCCGATGTTATAGGTCAGCCCCTTGCCGCCAACGGAAACGCTCGCGCCCTTGCGGGCGAGATTGATCCGCAGGCCGGGGGCGAGTTTTAGAATTTTGCGAAAGCGAAGACCCATGGGGGTGAGTGGTATCATGTAAATCAGTGGTGTGCAATTCGCACTGAGTTCACAACTATGATTCTCTATGTCCAGTGATCGAATACCTAATTAAACCAATAGGGCGTGGCTTCGGCCCATGATGAATTTTTATAATAGCGATGCAGAATATCGAATGCCTTGCGCGAATAGGCGCCATGCGGGCCGTCGCGTTCGCAGCCGTAGCGTGTGGACCTGACCGACAAATAGAGGGATTGCGGGATTCTTTTGTCTGGCCAAAGCTTTTTCAGCCATGGCATGTTGCCACCCGCTTCGGCGATGGCCCGGGCTGATAAAAATTGCGGTCCGGAAGGGATTTTTGAAAGCGCTGTCAATTCATGTTCGTCTATTAATTTCAGGAAAGGGTGGCGGGCAATCGCCCCTGCGCGTTTTGCCTCGAACAGGGTCGGATCCACTATCGGGCCGGGTGAAGGACTGTGATATTCACCATCCCAGAAACTTCCGGGCATTAACGACCACTCCCTTTCAAGGTTTTTCCTTTCCTGATCGGGTTTATAAGCGCACCACCAGTTGTTGTCACTGTGGTTATATTGGTCAATGTCCATGGCCGACCATGAATTTCCGGCTTCGAAACCGATATTCGTCATACGCATGCGAGGATGGGACAAGAAGAACAATGTCTGGTCGAGGTCGTCGCCTTCCAATGCTTTCAATGCCGATTTGTCGCCGCTTTCATCCAACTTTTCGACGGCCATAGCGGCATTGCGCGTGAGAGTTTTGTCTTTCAGGAGCCAGGCGCGAGTTAGTGCGGTTCTTGCAAGAGCAAGCGCATAATTATCCTTAGCAGCTCCGGAAATCTTCAATAATTCCTTTGCGGGCAAAAGATTGAACATGGGGGCCAGAAGGTCATCCGACCAGCCGTCATCCAGATCAGCCACTACGCTGGAGAACATTTCAGGCGTATCTGCCAGGATAAGACGATAGATCTTTCCAGTGTGTTTATTATAACCGTATTTAAGATACGCCCCCGCTGTTAATGCCTTGCGGCCCCATTCATAATCGCCCTGATGAATGAACCATTCCAGTGCTTCATTAAAGATTCCTGACATATCATCGAAATAGGAAGAATAATCGGAAAGATCACGGATGTCTGTGCGTTGTAACAGATGGATGGCTGCATCATTATGATTGGCCAGTAGTTCGGCCTTGACCAATTCCTTCCAAAGCGCAAGACGGAAATCCGGCTGCGTCTGGATCAGGAATTTATTATCCAGTGCCTCATGGCCGGATTTTAAAATGGCGTCGAGATTATCTTGGCCTTTGACCGCAAAAGACAAGGCGTAAGGCAACCATTCCGGTCCTCTGCATGCCTCAAATTTTTCAAATGCGTATGTCGAGAGCTTTTTCTGCTGTGTGCGGATAGGGTTATCGAGGTCGTATAGCCGCGTCAGATTCTGAAACTGAATTGTATTGCTCAATTGAAAAAGAGAAAGCAGGTCGTCCTGGTTCATCTGATCGCGGGCAGCTTGTAACATGATGCTGTTTACAGGCTCGTTATTCATCCACCAATCCAGAACAATGGGGGATTCCCTGTTTTTTTGGTAATAGGATGGCAGATACCAATGAATATTATAGAAGGCGTCGGCGCGGCGCTTCAGTTTATAGTCCTTATCTGCATTGTCCGGCATATCCTCCTGCCTGATCACAGACATCAACCAGGGGATTATCTTTTTTTGCGCTGTCAGACTCTCATTTTCGTTGTCTTCACCGCGCTGAAGGGTCATCAATTCAAAGCGTATGTCTTCCATCCGTGGCCAGAGCGCTTTTGTTGCCGGGCTGGTGCGTATTTTTTCACTTTCATCCCATGCAGCATCAAGGCCATGAAGGTTATAGGTCAATTTGATATAGGTGCGTAAAGCATCAACCTGGCGCGGATGGCCGGTGGCAAAGGCGATTTTTTTGAATCCGTCGATAAGGGATTGTATATTTTTCGGAGTGTCTCCGCCTTGCGCTTTTGTATGATAGGAAAGGGCCAGATCCTGATATTCTTTTTCCTGTGCCAGCCGGGGTGGCAAAGCAGGGGGATTGTCCAGCGAAAGCCCAGTCTGTCCTTCGCATGCGGCCATGATTTTATCCTGATTGGATACCCAGGTTTTTAAATCATCCTGTTGAATTTTTTTGTCATCAATCAGGGCATTATAAGCCGCAATGGCGGTGTTATAGTCACATCTTGTGTATGTGTCAGCATGGACCAGGCTTTCCAAGCCTGATCTTCCAGTGATCATAATCCAGTCCGCGGCATGGCCATTGTCATAGGCGTCGCGATGGTGATCATTGCCATAGCGCCATGAGTACATTTGCGGTTTAAAAATAAAAGGTACGTCGCTTAAGGTTGAAAAATAGAAGGGATTTGCGCAGTTTTGAGCCGCGAAAGTCATATTTGAACCGAAGATGCAGAATATTAAAAAGAGCAATCCGGCTTTTATGAATTTCATGACGGGCCTGAATTATAAAATTGAAATTATAGAACGAGCGATAAGCCGTGCTTCCTCATATTGCTTCTCCGGCTTGTCGTGGTCCTGGAATAGATCCGGAAGATGCATGGTTTTGACTTTGCATTTATTCAGCAGGCCTGTGGTGTTCAGGAATTCGAGGACGTGGCTGCCGAAGCCGCCGATGGAGCCTTCTTCTAGAGTTATGAGTTGCGAGTGGTGAGTTGCGAGTTGGCGGATCAACGCATGGTCCAATGGTTTCATGAACCTTGCGTCGGCGACGGTGGCGCTGATGCCTTTTTCCTGCAGAAGGTCGGCGGCTTTGAGGGCTTCGGATAGCCTTGTGCCGTAGCTGAGGATGGCGATGTCCGTGCCTTCGCGGAGGATGCGGCCTTTGCCGATTTCTAAAATTGTGCCGCGCTCGGGCAGGTCGATGCCGGCGCCTTCGCCGCGCGGGTAGCGGAAGGCGATGGGGCCTTCATTATATGCGGCGGCGGTGGCGACCATGTGCATCAGTTCGGCTTCGTCGGCTGCGGCCATCAGGGTCATGTTGGGGAGGCAGCCGAGGAAGGCCAGGTCGAAGCTGCCTGCGTGGGTTGCGCCGTCCGCGCCGACCAGCCCGGCGCGGTCGATGGCGAAGCGGACGGGCAGGTTCTGGATGCAGACGTCATGCACGACCTGGTCGTAAGCGCGTTGCAGGAAGGTGGAGTAGATGGCGCAGAAGGGTTTGCAGCCTTCGGTGGCCATGCCTGCCGCGAAGGTGACGGCGTGCTGTTCGGCGATGCCGACATCGAACATGCGGTCGGGGAATTCATAGCCGAACAGGTCGAGGCCGGTGCCGCTGGGCATGGCGGCGGTGATGCCGACGATTTTGTCGTCGCGCTTTGCTTCCTCGATCAGGGATCTGGCGAAGACCTTGGTGTAGGTGGGCAAGGCGCTTTTGGGTTTGAACTGTTCGCCGGTCACCACGTCGAATTTGACGACGCCGTGCATTTTATCGTCCGAGGTTTCGGCGGGGGCGTAGCCGCAGCCTTTGCGGGTGAGGGCATGGATCAGGATCGGGCCGTCATAATCGCTGTCGCGGACATTGCGGAGGACGGGGAGAAGGTGGTCAAGGTTGTGGCCGTCGAGCGGGCCGATATAATAAAAGCCGAGTTCTTCAAACAGGCTGCCCGCGCCGAGCGCCATGCGGGCGGATTCTTCGGCGCGTTTCACGGCGTGACGCAGCGGCGGCGGGAACATATCGACGATTTTCTTGCCGGTTTCCCGCGCCTGGATATAGCGGCGTGAAGACACGAGGCGGGGGAGGTATTTGCTGAGCGCGCCAGTCGGTTTGTCGATGGACATGGCGTTGTCGTTCAGGATGACGATCAGGCGGCTTTTCAGTGCGCCCGCGTTGTTCATGGCTTCGTAGGCCATGCCCGCGCTCATGCTGCCGTCGCCGATGACGCAGACGACGTGGTTGTCGCCGCCATCAAGATCGCGCGCGACAGCCATGCCGAGGCCGGCGGAGATGGAGGTGGAGGAATGGGCCGCGCCGAACGGGTCGTATTCGGATTCCGACCGTTTGGTGAAACCGGAGAGGCCGCCGCCCTGGCGGATGGTGCGGATGCGGTCGCGTCGCCCGGTCAGGATTTTATGGGGGTAGCATTGATGACCGACATCCCAGATCAATCTGTCTTTCGGCGTGTCGAACACGGCGTGGATGGCGACGGTCAGTTCGACCACGCCCAGGCCCGCGCCAAGGTGGCCGCCGGTGTGGGAGACGGCGGAAATGGTTTCGGCGCGGAGGTCGTCGGCCAGGGTTTTCAGTTCAGTGTCCGTCAGATCGCGCATATCGGCGGGGACGGTGACCTGGTCGAGAACGGATTGCGGCTTCGCTTGAGGCTGGCCCGCTATTTTAAGCGTTTTAGGCATTCGGAGTTTTTATCATAAAGGTATCAAAATGCGGAGTTTTTTTATAAGGGACAAAGATATTAGAGAGAAAATACTTCGTTTCATGCAGTACTTATATATTTAACATATATATAAATGCTTTAGTGAATTTTTAAATTGATTTTAATATTGCTTTTCAATAATGATTTTAAGTTGTCAAACTTAGAAGATTAAGGAATATATTATGAGCATTTGTTCAGCAGAATTCGAATCCATTTTAGAAGATCCGTATAAACATGCCTTTGAAAGAACCCCGTCGCGGGATGGTCTGGTTAATTTTGTTAGAATGAGGGCATTGCGCCAAAGCGACCCGCGTGATGCTTCGGAAGGGCCGGTTACTGGAACCCTGGTTGAATATTGCGGCCCACCTGAACAGGCAAAAGTCTGGGAAGCAATGGAAAAATACTGCAAAAGATCATATGGAAAAGATTATGGTCGTTTTGAAAGGCGTACAGGTGAAGGCCTAACCAATTTCAGCGAAATGCGCTACGGAGAAAATTGCGAAAAAGAGATATTCTTTACTCTGAAAATGGCCGTGAACCTGCATTGTTTGGAAGCGCAATCGAGGAAATGTTTGGAGAGTACCGGATACATAAACCTGTACAACCAGTTCGTCCTTCCCTGCTGGGGTGGCTTTTTAAATAAGCTAGCGCTGTTCCCAAAATCATTGGTCGATCATCAAAGAAAAAAGACTCTAACTACAGAGCCAGACGTGGCCCGTTAGCTGGAAGCCACCCTCACCCAGCTTTGTCTAGGCGCAAGCGCGCCAAGACTGCATAATCCTCTCTCTGAAGGGAGAGGGAAATGCTATGCGGCGGCGGTTTCTTTATTGAGAGGCGTCACCAAAATCTTATCGATCCGTGCATCGTCCATGTCCGCTACTTCAAACCGATAGTTATATAGCTCAAAATAATCGCCTTCTTCCGGCGACTTACCCAGATTGTCCAGCATAAAGCCGGCCATGGTGTCGAAGCTGTCGTCGACGTCGATTTCGTCGAGGCCGATGGCGATGTGGACTTCATCAATCGGCGTCAGGCCGTCAACGAACCAGGAGCCGTCCTGCCGCTGCGTGATCATCGCGTGTTCGGGCTTGTCGTAGTTTGAGGGGAGAAGGCCGACGATGGCTTCCAGAAGATCTGAGGTGGTGATGATGCCTTCGCTGCCGCCATATTCGTTGACGACGACGATCAGGTGGACGTTGGATTTTTTGAACAGTTCCAGCGCGTTCAGGCAGGACGCGTTTTCGGGCAGGGTTTCGACATTCTGGATGTAATCGGCAACTTTGATATCCGAATGCGACAAGGCGCCGTCCAGCAATTGCTTGGCCTGAACCACGCCGATCACTTTATCGGGATTGCCGTCGAGGACAGGATAGCGGGAATGGCCGGCTTCATGAACCTTTGTGCGGATCGCGTCAATCGTATCATGCGTATTGATATAGGTGACCGTGGAGCGATGCGTCATGATGGATTTGACGTCGCGGTCGCCCAGGCGGATGACGCGCTGGAGCATTTCATGTTCGGTCTTTTCTATCACGCCGGTTTCGACGCCTTCGCTCAACACGGCTTTGACTTCGGCCTCAGTCATGCGGTCTTCGTTCAGTGTCGCATTGCCGAAAGCGCGGTTGATGATGCGGGCGGAGATTTCAAGAACCCAAACGACGGGCGTGCAGAATTTCGACAGCGCCGCCATCGGGCGCGCGACGAACACGGCGATTTTTTCCGGTTTCCTGAGGGCAAATTGCTTGGGCACCAACTCGCCGACGACAACCGACAGATAGGTGATGATCGTGACGACGATGGTGACGGCCACGCCTTCGCCATGCGGATAGATAAAAGCGATTTCATCAAAATAGGGTTTGATCTTCGCGGAGATGGTCGCGCCGCCATACGCGCCCGCCAGAATGCCAACCAGGGTAATGCCGACCTGAACCGTGGAAAGGAAGCGGCCTGAATCTTCGGCAAGGTTCAGCGCGATCTCCGCGCGGCGATTACCGTGTTTTGCCAGCTGGCGCAGCATCGGTTTGCTGGCTGAGACAATCGCCATTTCCGACAACGAGAAGAAAGCGTTGAGCAGGATCAGGGCGAAGATAATGAGGAGTTCGTTGGTGATCATGGTTTATCCAAACACACTGTCATCCTCCGGCTTGACCGGAGGATCTATACACTGGCCCCAGCATCGCATGGATCCTCCGGTCAAGCCGGAGGATGACAATGCAAGGGCGGAAAAGTTAGCCGCAAATTTCTTCAAATAAATCTCTCCAGTCCGGATTGTATTTCTGGACTAAGTCCAGTTTCCATTTGCGATTCCAGTGTTTCAGGCGCTTTTCACGTTTGATGGCATTTTCCGGATCGTTGGATGTTTCGTAATAAACCAGTTTATCGACATCGTATTTTCCAGTGAAGCCATCATTGATTTTCTGTTTGTGTTCACTGATGCGCCTTGGCAGATCAGAAGTTATACCGATATAGAGTGTTCCGCAAATTCCGCTAGCCAAGATGTAAACGTAGTAGTTTTTATCGTTCATATCTCTCATTTGTCATCCTCTGGTCAAGCCGGAGGATGACGATCCCTTTCCTTACGCTAAATGCAAACTTGATCCATTAGATTCTCTTTTTTCTATTTCCGCCGCGTCAGCACGTAATCCGCCATATCCTTCAGCGTCTCCGCCCTTGGGCCGAAAACGTTCAGGTGGCGCTTGGCCTGTTCGACCAGCATCTGGGCGCGTTGTTTGGCCTGGTCCTTGCCCATGGTGGAGACGAAGGTGCTTTTGGCGGCTTTTTCGTCCTTGCGGGCGTCCTTGCCCATTTCGACGACATTGCCTTCGACGTCGAGGATATCGTCCGTCACCTGGAAAGCGAGGCCAAGATCGTGCGCGTAATTGACGAGGGCGCGCTTATGCGGTTCGTCGGATTTGCCGAGAATGGCGCCCATTTCGCAGGATGCGGCCATCAGCTTGCCGGTTTTCATGCGTTGCAGGCGGCTGACCGTGCCGAGATCGAATTCGGCTTTTTCGCCGAGCAGGTCGAGCATCTGGCCGCCGACGAGGCCTTGCGGGCCGGAGGCCTGCGCCAGGCAGGCGACGAGTTCGCAGCGGACTCGCGGGTCTTCGTGGGTCAGCGGGTCGGTGAGGACTTCGAAGGCGAGCGCGATCAGCGCATCGCCTGCAAGGATGGCGGTGGCGTCATCGAAGGCTTTGTGTGTGGACGGTTTGCCGCGGCGCATGTCGGCGTTGTCCATCGCGGGCAAGTCATCGTGGATCAGGGAATAGCTGTGAATAAATTCCAGCGCGGCACCGGCGCGGCGGGCGCGGGCGGGATCGACATTGAACAGCTTTGCGGACTGGATCAGTAGGAACGGGCGCAGGCGCTTGCCGCCGTTCAGCGTGCCGTACCGCATGGCTTCGAACAGGCGGTCTTCCGGCAGGTCGGTTTCCGGGATCAGGCGGGCCATGGTTTTGGTTACGCCTTCCACAGCCTCATTCATAAGGTCCTGAAGGCCGGAACTGGCTTCGCGTGGTGAAGGGGCCATAGATTACTCCTGAGGGAAGGGGGAGGCAGACAGGCTGCCATCCTGATGAACCGAGATTTTTTCAATTTTGGCCTGCGCCTCGCGCAGTTTCTTTTCGCAATGGGATTTGAGGGCCGTGCCGCGTTCATAGCGGGTGATCGATTCCTCAAGCGGCGCCTTGCCGGTTTCCAGTTCTTTTACGATGGTTTCCAGCTCGGCAAGGGCCTGTTCGAAGCTTAACTGGTCAACGGAAGCCGTCTGGGTGGACACGGGATGCAGCCTTATTATTACAATCTGAAGTCGGGGCAGTGTAAGGCACATACGCCTTTTCCTCAAGGCCTACATATTAATGTGCAGTGCACAATGATATGCAAAATATGAAGGGCTGGGTTCCGGCCTTTGCGGACCGGGGGATAGCCATATCGCGGTATACTAAGGGTAGAGCGTCATCTGTATGGAGGAGGCAAGCATGGAAACTAACCCGACTTCGACCCGCGAACTGAAAAATTCAGATTTCCTGACCTGGCGCGTGAACAACTATAAGCGCAGCCTGAAGGAAAAGGCGATCAAGGATATCTTTTATACCCGTGAGCGGGATCGATTGATTTCGCACCACTAAGGCTAACAAAATTGATTTAGATCCCGCCATGTGGCGGGGTTTTTTGTTAAGAATTCATTATATATTTTCCTGTAAAATTTTCATAAATATCAAAAAATCCGTTTAAAGGTATCTATGGGACTCGTCAATTCTTTTAACAGATCGGATCAGGCGGTCATTCTGGGCCGCCCGTTATCGTCCGGCTTTATGCAGAATGTAAGAAGCGCGATTGAAACGCTTCGATCCGTCAACGGACCGCTGACAGAAGCCGACCGCAGGGTGGGCCAGTATTATCTTGATCAGGTGACTAAAGGGCTTTCATCAAAACAGACTTTGGACGATGTGCTGGCTGATGACCAGGCGTTAGGCCAGGCGGTTATCCGTTCGACAATGAAACTTGGTTCCACGCTGCGCAGCGCAGATGCCGTTGAAATACAATTCAAGGCCGCGGAATCCCGTATCCGGCGTGAAGCCTATGAGGACACTACACCGCTCGCGGCGCGGCTGGCATTGAAGAGGACGGTGCCGGAAGGCGGGCCCGCGCCCGCATTCATCATGTCTGTGCCGCAGCCGCAGTTCATGGATAAAGACGGTGCGAAACAAAACCAAAACCACTGGGACACTGTTAAAGCGACGATTGAAGCGCTGGGCGGTAAGGTGAGTGTGACGACATTGCCCAACCGGTCGGACGATCTGGAACATTTTATCCAGGATCCGCTTCTGGTGATGCCCGATAAAAAAATCGCCTTGATGCCGGTCGATTCACGATATGCATCGGTACAGCAGGGATTGGCGCAACAGGTGAAAGCGCAGGGCTATGAAATCATTCCCTACAACGGCAAGGGCGAGGGCGGGGATTTTGCCTATGATAAGGACCGCAAGCTGATTGTGATCGGCCCGACCTTCGATCTGGCAGAGGCGGCTATTCTTAAAGAAAAAACGGGCTATAACGTTTTACAGCTGCAGGTCACGGACAAGCAGTTTTACCATCTGGATATTTTTATGCGTTGCTTGCCAGGCGGAGAATTCATGATCAATAAAAGCGCCATCACGCCGGAGAGCTTCAACGCTCTTCAGGATGCGGTCGGCGAAGGAAAAATTATTGACTTTAAGAATTCCGATCCCTCGACGCCTGTAACCAACCTGACGATTGTAGGCAGCACACTTGTGATGCCTTATGCGCCTGATAAAGAACTTGCGGAGAAGCTGGAAAGCAGCGGATATTCAATTGTGACGCCTAACGATGTAGGTATCAACGCGCAATTCAATGCGGTTTCTTCAGGTTTTCAGACGGAAAACGCCGCCAATCATTGCATGGTACTGGAAATGCAGGATGGCGTAAGGCCAGTTACCGGTCCGATTCCTGCTGTTATTGCGCCGCGCATTATTCAGCCGGGTGCGGCACCTTAATCGTTACACAGTTCATTTAGATGCGCTGCTGCCGATGATTTTAATGCTTCGAGATTATACCCACCCTCCAGCACCGAAACGATGCGGCTTTTGGCGTGGCGGTTAGCAATTTTGACAAGTTCAATTGTGACCCAGGCGTAGTCGTCTTCGACGAGACTTAATCCAGCGAGCGGATCGTCTTTATGGGCATCGAAGCCGGCGGAGATCATCAGCAGGTCGGGTTTGAAATCGTTCAGGGCGGGGAAGACTTCGCGTTCGTAGAGTTTGCGGAAGGCGTCGCTGCCGTCGCCTGCGTTCAGGGTGACGTTCAGGATCTGGCCGTCGATATTGTCTCGCGGATTGCCGGTGCCGGGCCAGAGGGGGGCCTGGTGGGAGGAGACGAAGAAGATATTTTCGGCGTGGCGGGTCATGGTTTCGGTGCCGTTGCCGTGATGGACGTCGAAATCGACGATGGCGATTTTTTTGAACCCGCATTGGTCCTGTGCGTGGCGCGCGCCGATGAAGATGTTGTTGAAGATGCAGAAGCCCATGGGCATGTTTGGTTCGGCATGATGGCCGGGCGGGCGCATGGCGCAGAAAGCGCGTTGGGTTTTTCCAGACGCAATGTCTTCGACAGCCTGGCAGGGCGCACCGGCGGCATGCAGGGCAGCGTCGAGTGTCGCAGGGGACATGACGGTATCGGCATCCAGCATGATGCTGTCTGTTTTTGGCGCGGCTTTGTGGATGGATTCGATATAGGATTCATCATGGGCGCGGGCGATCCATTCCCGGCGGGCTTTTAGCGCTTCGACCTGTTTCAGGGCATTGAAGGGTTTTTCGCTGAACAGATCTATGAGGACGCGCAGGCGATCTGGACGTTCCGGGTGGCTGGGGCCGGTATCATGGGCGAGTCCGGAGGGGTGGGTGTAGATCTGCAGTTTTTCCATGGTGGGTAAAATAGCGGTAATAGGCGTATAAGGCAAAACTTTATCATTCTGTCATCCTCCTCCCCGCCTTCGCGGGGAGGAGGATGACAGTTACAAAAAATGAGTGGCTTACTTTATAAGCCATGTATAATCCCGCCATGACTTCTGGGCCGCATCGTATTTTTGGGGATTTGTCACAGCGGCTTCTGCATCGCTGGGTGCCGAAATGGCATGGGGCGTTTTGCGACCCGGCGGGCGGGTTTCATGAGCGGCTGGGACGGAGTTTCAAGCCGTTGCCGCTGGGGTATAAGCGCCTGCTGACCCAATGCAGGCAGCTGGCCATGTATGCGCATGCCAGCACGCAACGCGGATGCCCGGATTACCGGGATGATCTGGCCGGACGGTTTGCGTGGATGGTCAGGACGTTCCATGCGAAAGACAGCGGTGGCTGGCGGTTCAGCGTGGATGAGGCGGGGAATGCCATCGACTCATCCTATGATTTTTACGCGCATGCCTTCGTGATCTTCGCGCTGTCGCATTATTACCGGGCCAGCGGAGATGAGCTGGCTCGGGCGCTGGCGGCGGAGACGCGGGATTTTATTGTGCAGCGGTTCCGGGTTGAGAAGGGATTTTGCGAGGCGCTGGATGCGGATTTGAAACCCATGAGCAAGATGCGGCGGCATGAATCGCATATGCATTGCCTGGAGGCTTGCCTCGCCGCGTGGGAAAGCTGGCAGGATCCTGCGGATATGAATCTGGCGGATGAGCTGGTTGCGTTGTTTTTCGAGTATTTTTATCCTGCCGGGCAGGGTTTGCGGGAATATTACACGGATGATCTGAAGCCGCATCCGGAGAGCGGGCATGTGACAGAGCCGGGGCATTATTATGAATGGATCTGGCTGCTGCAGAAACATGCGCGGCTGAAAGGGCATGCAGGGCTGAACGATGCGGTCTGCGCAGAACTGCTGAACTGGGCCAATCGGCATGGATGGGATGGCGAGTTTGGCGGGATATATGATGAGTTGTATCCCGACGGGCGTGTGTTAACGGAAAGCAAGAGGCTGTGGCCGTTCACGGAAGGGATCAAGGCGAATGCGTTGATGCTGGATGCCGCGCCGGACAGGCAGGGCATCAAGGATTTCATGGACAAAATGGTGCGCGTGTTCCGGGAAAGTTATATGGAGGAACGCGGGTTCTGGGTGGAATGGCTGAACCGCGATCTTTCGCCCGCCACGGATTATATGCCGGGGACGACGCCGTATCATGTGTATTTCGGGATTATGGAAACGTTTGACGCGCTGGAACGGCGCGGGCGGGCCAAGTCTTGGCTGGTAAGGCCCGCGCGGGCGGTTTATGCGCTGCGGCGGAGGATGTCTGGCGTGGTTCGCAACGCCGTTAAAAAACAATGACGTCATCCCGGCGAAAGCCGGGATCCATACACAGGTGAAGTTAGAGAAGAAGGCTGATGTAAAGCGGCATAGGGCGAGTTTTTTCTGTGGCCGACTGCTATGCGGCATCATCACATGGGTCCCGGCTTTCGCCGGGATGACGATATAAGAGGGTTATTCCTTGTCTTTCTGCGTTAAGGATGTCGGCATTAGCGGTGTGACCTTATGCTGGTCGTTATACATCCGCTCATCCTTTGTCAGTTCGAAGCCGACCAGGAGTTTGTAATCCGCGAGGCGGTGTTTTTTGTTGAGGGGGATCAACTGGTGGATGTTTTCGGTTTTCTTCAGGCCCATGTCCTTTGCGGCGTAGGACACGGTGGCGGCGAAGACTTCGCGTGACACGGTGGCGCCGTTGCCGTCTATGATGGTTAAATTATACGGGTAGGCGAAGCTGGGTTTTTCGTTTTTCCAGTGGCGGGCGCTGGGGCCGAGGCTGCCGGTCATCGCGATTTCGATGTCAACAACGGCGTTGGTGGAATTGACGCGGCAATGGCTGTCCACCTTGTCGATTTTCATGGCGGAAACCAGCTGTGCGTCCATGGGGCGGGTGGGGTCGTTAAACTGGTGCAGTTCGCCCGCGCCGGGCTCTATGCCGATGACGGGGCAGTTTTCGCGGTCGGCGGCGGTCAGGGGTTCGTCGATCTGTGCCTTCGGCGTGGGCTTCTTTATGCTGTCCATGGTTTTGGCCAGTTCAAAGGTCGCGCGATTCCAAGCCTGGCAGGATGTCAGGGATAGAAGGCAGGCGGTCAGAACGGCGAGGCGTCTTAAGGGCATGATGGAGAACGCTTTTTATGATTATCCGACTTATATTTAATACGCGATTCTCTTCATAGTGTCATCCCCGCGCAGGCGGGGATCCGGCAATTAATAAAGCGCGTGCTTCGCACGCACATGTCTCCTGGGTCCCGGATCGGCGGTCGGCTGCGCCTCCCTGGTCCGGGATGACAGTGGGTTTGTTTAATGTGGCAAGAGGGCCGATTGTCTATTATAAACAGGGTTATGAAACAGCCTCTCACCATACTCCTGTCCGCGCCGCGCGGGTTTTGCGCCGGGGTGGACCGGGCGATCCAGATCGTGGAATTGGCGCTGAAGAAATTCGGAGCGCCGGTCTATGTGCGGCATGAAATTGTTCATAATAAATTTGTGGTCGATTCGCTCAAAAATCAGGGGGCAATTTTCGTCGAGGAACTGACAGAAATCCCGGATGACGGGCAGCCGGTCATATTCTCCGCCCATGGCGTGCCGAAAAGCGTGCCGGAGGCGGCAAAGGCGCGGGAGATGTTTTTCATCGACGCGACCTGCCCGCTGGTCAGCAAAGTGCATCGGGAAGCCGAGCGTCATCATAAAAACGGGCGGCAGATCATCCTGATCGGCCATGCCGGGCATCCGGAGGTGGCGGGGACGATGGGGCAGTTGCCGCCGGGCGCGGTGACGCTGGTGGAGACGGTCGCGGATGTGGAGCGATTGCAGGTTACGGACGCGGCCAACCTGGCCTGGTGTTCGCAGACGACACTGTCGGTGGAGGATACGGCGGCGATTGTGGAAACGCTGAAAGCGAAGTTTCCGCAGATCGAAGGGCCGATGAAGGAAGATATATGTTACGCGACGACCAACCGGCAGGCGGCGGTGAAAACCATCGCGCCGCGCGCGGATGCGCTGATCGTGATCGGCGCGCCGAATTCGTCCAATTCCAACCGGCTGGTGGAGGTGGCGCAGGCGCATGGATGCGCGCGGGCGATCCTCGTGCAGCGCGCGGCGGAGATTGACTGGGCAACGCTGGCCGATGTGAAGGTGCTGGGTTTGACGGCGGGCGCGTCGGCGCCGGAGGTGCTGGTGGATGAAGTGATCGCGGCGGCGAAGGAGTATTTTGAGGTGACGGTGGAAGAGGTGCAGATTACGAAGGAAAATGTGATTTTTAATGTGCCGAAGGTGCTGGCGGCTTAAATTAAAGGGCTCTACCACGAATAAACACCAATAATCACAAATGAAAAGAATCAATGTGTCATCCTGAGTGCAGCGAAGGATATCCTCTTTAGTGAAGCGGCACGAAGGTGAGGTCTTTCGCTGCGCTCAGGATGACAATTCCTTTTATTCGTGTATATTTGTGTCCATTCGTGGTCAACTTTTATTGATTAAGTCATGGCTGTCTTTACTTCCATTACCAGAAAGCAATTAGAAGATTTTGTTTCGCAGTATGATTGCGGGACGCTGCGATCGTTTGAGGGCATTGCCGAAGGGACGCAGAACAGCAATTTTCATGTGTTCACCGATCAGGGGCGGTTTATCCTGACGCTGTGCGAGGTGGATTTTTCCGCTGACGATATAACGTTTTTCCTTGGGTTTATGAACGCGTTGAGCGCGGACGGCATTGCGTCGCCGCAGGTGCAGCGGCGGACAGATGGCGCGCTGACCAGTGTGATCGCCGGGAAGACGGCGCTGCTGACATCGTTCCTGAAAGGTCGTTGCGTTGAAAAACCGGATATTGGTGTTGAGCATTGCCGGTTGCTGGGGCAGACGGTTGCGCGGATGCATGGGACGGGGGAACGGTTTGATCTCAAGCGGCGGAACAGGGAAGGGATTCCGTTTCTTAAAAACCTTGCCGATAAGATACGAACGCGGGAAGACGCGGCGGACAAGTTGCAGCCGGGGTTTCTGAAGCTGATTGATGAAGAGTTTCGCTGGCTGGAGGCGCATATCCCGCAGGATCTGCCCCACGGGGCGCTGCATGCGGATATTTTTCCGGACAATGTGTTTTTTACGGGCGCCGACGTCACGGGCATTATCGATTTTTATTATGCCTGTACCGCGACGCTGATTTACGACTTGGCGATTGTCGTCAATGCGTGGTGTTTTGATGTACAGAATATGTTTCGGGCGGACCGGTTTGTGGCGCTGATGAAGGCGTATGAAGCCGTGCGGCCTTTGAGTGATCAGGAACGTATGGCGTTTCATATTTTCGGGCGGGCGGCCGCAATGCGTTTTTTGATGACACGGCTGCATGACTGGGTGTTCCATGACCCGAAAAACCTTGTCACGCCGCGCGATCCGCTGGAATATCTGGCAAAGCTTCGTTTTCATCAGGGCACAGATGTCTTCAAGGGTTGAGATTTATACAGACGGCGCATGCAGCGGCAATCCCGGACCGGGCGGCTGGGGCGCCATCCTGCGCTTCAACGGGCATGAGAAGGAATTATCGGGCGGCGAAAAATCCACGACCAATAACCGGATGGAAATGATGGCGGCGATTGTCGCGCTGGAAACGCTGACACGGCCTTGCGCGGTCGATCTGTATACAGACAGCCAGTATCTGCAGCAGGGCGTCAATGAATGGCTGGCAGGGTGGAAACGCAAAGGCTGGCCGGAGCGGATCAAGAACCAGGATCTGTGGAAACGGATCGATGCGCTGATTGAAAAGCATGACGTGACGTTTCACTGGATCAAGGGCCATGCCGGGCACCCGGAGAATGAGCGATGCGATGAGCTGGCCCGCATGGCGATTCCGCGTTAGCCAAGCGGGATATCCACAACATAATCGCCTGATTCTGGCATCTCCGCCGGAATTTAATCTTCCTTTAATCATTGGAGAGGATGTTGGAATTATAAGCCAACATCAGACGGGAGGATATCATGCCAGGCATGACCACAAACGAAGCCGTTCGCCCTTACACGCAAAACCGTGTGGCGCCGAAACCGTCTGAACGCATCGTCCTGCCGTCGCGACCAGAGAATAACGCATCATTCGAGGCGGGGCTTTATGACCGTTTTATCCATCATCTGCGGCATGTGCCGAACAGCCGGATGGAAATCAAGATTTTGTCCGCGATTCAGTTCACGGCGGATTCCATCGACCATGGCGATGCACTGGTGGCGAAGACGCTGGTGGATCTGGGGCTGCGTGCGCCGCGGAAGGCGTTTCCGGTTTCATTTCTGGAGTTTGTCGACCGCAGCATCGCGCGGCAGGGGTGGGATCTCGGCAGCTACGCATGTGGGGTATGCGGTGCAAAACGTGCATGCGGCGATGGTTTAATACCTTTTATCGTCATCCCGGCGAAAGCCGGGATCCATGCAATAGGGCGGCGTAGCGAACGGCTGCCAAGATAAAATAATCCATGCCGCTTCATCATATCCTTCTTCTCTAAATTCACCTGCGTATGGATCCCGGCCTTCGCCGGGATGACGACAGCTAAAATGAAAAAATTGACCTGACGACATCACCGAAAGTTTGCGGTTCGCGGCGAGGCTGTTGCGGTGGCGGTTGGCGTTGTTCCGGCGGGATCCAGGCGGCGTCGCTGGCGGCGTAGGGCTGTTCGGGGTTGGGATTATTGGCGCTGTAGTAATCGAACTGCACAGGGCCTTCCGTTGATATGCCCTTGGCCTGAGCGACGCTGTAGGTCGCCATCATCACATCTTTCCAGATGCCTGCGGGCAGGCTGCCGCCGGTGACGGATTTCATGGAACTGTTGTCGTCATTGCCGACCCAGGCGCCGACGGCGAAGCGGCCGGAAAAGCCCATGAACCATGCATCGCGGTAATCCTGCGTCGTGCCGGTTTTACCGGCGGCGAGGTAGGGAATTTGCGCGCGCGTGCCGGTGCCTTCGTCGATGGTTTCGCGCATCATGGAGGCGAGGTTTTGTACCGCCTGGTAGCTGACGACCTGCAGCGGCACGGCTTTGCGTTTACGCTGATAGATCAGATTGCCGTCGGTGTCGCGGATCGCGGTAATGGCGTAAGGATCGACGCCGACGCCGCCATTGGCCAGCGTGGCATAGGCGGTGACCATTTCGATCAGCGGCACGCCGCTGGAACCGAGCGCGAGGCTCAAGTTGCGGTCAAGCTTGCTGTGGATGCCAAGATTATAGGCGGTGCGCGCGACCTTATCCGGCCCGACATATTGCATCAGCTGGATAGCGGCGGAGTTGAGGGAGCGGGACAGCGCGAAATGCAGAGGCACCTCGCCGTAATATTTATTGCCGAAGTTGGACGGGTGGTAACGGCCGATGGAAATCGGCGCATCGTTGATAATGTCGTTCGGGCTCCAGCCGTCTTCCAGCGCGGTCAGGTAGACGACGGGCTTGAAGGATGAACCGGGCTGGCGCAAGGCCTGGGTGGCGCGGTTGAACTGGCTTTTGTTGTAGTCGCGGCCACCGACCATGGCGCGGACGGCGCCGTCGATATCCATGACGACGGACGCGCCCTGGCTGACGTTTTTCTTATCGCCTTCATTGTCGAGAATGCGCTGGATGGATGTTTCGGCGGCTTTCTGGACGGAGGGCCACAGCGTCGTATCGACGACGATGTCGCGGTCCGGCGCGCCGATCAGTTCGACCAGTTCATTCATGATCCAGTCGGTGAAGTAACGCTCGGTCGATCCGGATGTGGGCTTGCGCTGCGGGACGGGGGCGCTGCTGGCGACGCTGTTGAACTGTTTTTTGGTGATGTATTTTTCGTCCAGCATCGCTTCCAGCACAAGTCTGGCGCGGCTGCGCGCGGCCTGCGGGCTGGCGATGGGGGAATAGCGGGACGGGGCTTTTAGCAGGCCCGCGAGCGTCGCGCATTCTTCGAGGTTTAGTTCAGTCGCATGTTTGCCGTAGTAAACCTGCGCGGCGGCCTCTACGCCATAAGCGCCGGAACCCATATAGACACGGTTCAGGTAGGCGGTGACGATTTCATCCTTGGTCAGCTGATATTCAAGCCACAAAGCGAGGAGGGCTTCCTGGATCTTGCGTTTATAGGTGCGCTCCTGCGTCAGGAACAGGTTTTTGGCAAGTTGCTGCGTCAGGGTCGAGCCGCCCTGGACCACGCCGCCGGAACGCATATTGGTGAAAGTGGCGCGGAGCAGGCCGATGGGATCGAGGCCGGGATGGCTGTAGAACCGCCTGTCCTCAATGGCGATGACGGCGTGTACCATGTCTTTCGGCATGTCCTTGAAGCTGATCGTGTCGCCCTTCAGGTCGCCATAGCGGCCGACGACATCGCCGTCCGCCGATTTGATGGTGACTGACCAGCGGCGTTCGAAGGATGTGCTTTGGACAATGCGCGGCAGTTCGGCGGCGTACCAGGCGACAATGCCGCCGATGATTAAGATGGCCCACAGGGACAGGACGACGAAGCGGCGGATCCATTTGCGCAGGCCGCCGGAGTCGCCTTGCCAGTCGAAGCTGTCGTCGTTGCGCGACCGGGATGATTTTTTACTCTTGCGGGGCATGGGCCATGATCAACGTTAAAGGGATATAAGGCATAGCAGGAAAAGGCAGATATTTTCCAGTGATATTGTGTATAGGGAAAATCACAAAAGAAGGGTCGCCAGCCCCAGAAACGCCAGAAATCCGATGCAATCCGTGACCGTGGTCAGGAAGATGGCGGAGGAGATGGCGGGGTCTTTGCCGAGGCGGTGGAGGACGATGGGGACCAGGGCGCCGAAGCCGCCCGCGCAGACCAGGTTGATGATCATGGCGAGGCCGATGACGATGCCGAGCATGACGTTCTGGAAGAAGGCGAAGATGGCGATGCCTGTGATCACGGCGAAAATCAGGCCGTTGAAAAATCCCACCAGTGCTTCTTTATAGACAGCGCGTGAGGCGTTTGTTCCGGACAATTCCTGAATGGCGATGGCGCGGACAATGACGGCGAGGGTCTGTGTGCCCGCGTTGCCGCCCATGCCCGCGACGATGGGCATGAGGACGGCAAGGGCGACGACACGGCTGATCGTGTCGTCGAACAGGGATACGACCCATGAGGCGAAGAAGGCGGTCAGCAGATTCAGGAACAGCCATTGGGAGCGGGAGAAGCTGGTCGACAGAACGGATTGATACAAGTCGCTTTCCTCAACGCCGCCCATTTTCAGCAGGTCTTCCTCCGCTTCCTCCATGATAACGTCGGTGACATCGTCGAAGGTGATGACGCCGATCAGGCGCTCGGCATCGTCCACGACTGGGGCGGATGACAAATCTTCGCGGCGGAAGATCCGGGCGACTTCTTCCTGGTCCATCGTCGCGGGCAGGGGGTAGATGTCTTCCAGCTTCAGATCGTCCAGCTTTGCCGTGCGCGGGGCGCGGATGATGCGGTGAAGCGGGATGACGCCGACGACGTGATAGGTCGGTGTGATGACGAAGACGTCGAAAAATTCATCGGGCAGGCTTGGCGCGGCAGCACGGAGGTAGTCAATGGCCTTGCCCACGGTCCAGAATTGCGGGATGGCGACGAATTCCCGCTGCATCAGACGGCCGGCGGAATCTTCGGGGAAACTCAAACCCTGTTCCAACGCAACACGAAGTTTTGAGGATAGATGGTTGACGATGTCGGTCTGGAATTCGGGGTCGAGGTCGACGATCAGATCCAGGGCATCGTCCGATTCCAGTTCGGATACGATGGCCGCGACCTGCGCGGGCGACATGGTTTCAAGTGCGGTGACGCGCAGGCCGGAGGGCAGTTCATAGAAAGAATAAGGGTCGAAGGCCGCGCCGTGTTCCTTCAGCAGTTTTTCGCGGTCGTCCTCACCGATTTTAAACAACAATTCGGCGGCGTCGGCGGCGGTGAGGTCGGCGATTTTTTCAACCAGTTGTTCGGTGTAGCCGGTGTTCAGTAGTTCAAGGATTTCGTCGATTTCGCGGTCGGACAGGCCATAGAGGGGTTCTTCCTCGTTTTCCGGCGCGGTGTTTTCGTTTGGCTGGTTCATCGTCGCTCTTTTCTTTCCCTCTCCCCAACGGGGAGAGGGCAGGGTGAGGGGGCCTATCCACTGCGCGCAATCTTCGAAAGAATAATCTCCACGGGCCCTCACACCCAGCCCTCTCCCCGTTGGGGAGAGGGAGTCGGAATAGACCTGGGCGTTTACGGTGGCGAGCGCCGTCATGTTGATGATGCCGCGCGTGGTGACGGAGGGTGTCAGGATATGCGCGGGTTGTGCGACGCCCAGAAGGATCGGGCCGATGGAGGTGCCTTCGCCGAGAATCTTCAGCATGTTGAAGGTGATGTTGGCGGCGTCGACATTCGGCATGATGAACAGGTTGGCTTCGCCGGTCAGGGTCGAATTCGGCATGATCATCTGGCGGATGGTTTCCGACAGGGCGGCGTCGGCATGCATTTCGCCGTCGATCTCCAGTTCCGGCGCGCGCTGGCGCAAATCGGCGAGCGTCGCGCGCATTTTATACGCGCAGTCGGAATCATGCGTGCCGAAGTTGGAGTGCGAGAGCAGGGCGACCTTTGGTTTGATGCCGAAGCGGCGCACTTCTTCCGCCGCCAGCATGGTCATCTCGCTGAGCTGCGCGATGGAGGGGTTGGGGTTGATCTGTGTATCGCAGATGAAATATGTGCCGCGGCCCAGGATCAAAGCGTTCATGGCGGCGGCGGTTTCGACGCCGGGTTTGAGGCCGAGGATATCGACGATGTCTTTCAAATGCTGCTGATACAGCCCAACCGTGCCGCAGAGCAGGGCGTCGGCGAGGCCGCGGCGGACCATCAGCGCGCCGATGACGGTCGGGTTGGCGCGCAGCGTGTTGCGGGCGACGGCGGGGGTGACGCCGCGGCGTTCCATGATTTCGTGATAGGCGGTCCAGTATTCGCGGTAACGTGGATCGTCTTCCGGGTCGATCAGCTCGAAATCCTTTTCGACCTTCATGCGCAGGTGCAGTTTCTTGATGCGCATCTGGACCACGGCTTTACGGCCGATCACGATGGGTTTGGCGAGGCCGTCATCGATCACTGTCTGAACAGCGCGCAGGACGCGTTCATCTTCGCCCTCGGCATAGACGACACGCTGGGGCGCGGTGCGGGCGTGGCTGAAGACCGGGCGCATCGCCATGGATGTGCGGAAGGTGTAGGATTTCAGCTTGTCGATATAGGAATCCCAGTCGGTGATGGGGCGTGTGGCGACACCGGCCTCCATCGCCGCGCGGGCGACCGCGATGGGCAGTTCGACGATCAGGCGGGGGTCAAAGGGTTTTGGGATCAGATAATCGGGGCCGAATTCCAGCTGTTCATCGCTGTAGACGGCGGCGACTTCGGCGGAAGCCTCGCGCCGTGCGAGGTCGGCGATGGCGTGGACGCAGGCGATCTTCATGCTTTCAGTGATGGCGGTGGCGCCGACATCCAGAGCGCCGCGGAAGATGAAGGGGAAGCACAGGACGTTGTTGACCTGGTTGGTATAGTCGGACCGGCCGGTGCAGATGATGGCTTCCGGTTGGCCCGCGCGGGCGTCTTCCGGCATGATTTCCGGCGTCGGGTTGGACAGGGCCATGATCAGCGGGGCTTTGGCCATCTTGCTGACTTCCGTAGCGCCCAGCACATTGGGGCCGGACAGGCCGAGGAATACGTCTGCATCTTCCAGTGCGTCCTGCAGCGTGCGGGCATTGGTGTTGGAGGCGAATTTTTCCTTATACTTATCCATGCCTTCCTTGCGGCCCTGGTATACGACACCTTTGCGGTCGCAGACGATGATGTTGTCTTTGGGCAGGCCGAGGGCGTGGAGCATATTCAGGCAGGCGAGGGCTGATGCGCCCGCGCCATTGGCGACCAGGCGGATATCGGTGATCTTCCGCTTCGTGTAGTGCAGCCAGTTGACCATGGCCGCGCCGACGATGATGGCGGTGCCGTGCTGGTCGTCATGAAAGACGGGGATTTTCATCCGCTCACGCAGGCGTTCTTCCACCTCGAAACATTCCGGCGCCTTGATGTCTTCTAAGTTTATACCGCCGAAGGAGGGTTCAAGGGCCGCGATGATTTCGATCAGCTTCTGCGGGTCTTTTTCATCAATTTCAATATCGATGGAGTCGATATTGGCGAATTTTTTGAACAGGCAGGATTTACCCTCCATCACAGGCTTCGATGCCAGCGCGCCGATATCCCCCAGGCCTAATACCGCCGTACCGTTGGTGATGACGGCGACGAGGTTGCCGCGGCTGGTGTAATCCAGCGCCTTCAGCGGGTCCTTTTCAATCTCCAGGCAGGGATGTGCGACACCCGGCGAATAGGCCAGCGCCAGATCCCGCTGCGTCGCCAGCGCCTTGGTCGGGTCGATGGAAATCTTTCCGGGAGTCGGAAGTCGGTGATATTCAAGGGCTGCGTCGCGCAGGGAGTCTTTCATGGGGATGATCCGGGTTTGTTATCGAAAGAAAGGCTTGCACTATACAAGCCAGATTTATATGGCTTTTTCAAGGTTTAGGATGCCGCCAGCGACTATTTTTGCGATAAATTATATTTACTTGCATATATAAGATCGGGTTGAGAACGCCAATCCGGTATAGGATTATCGGTTGGTTGATTGTAAAGATACGAGAAGTTTGGTTTTTCAGGAGGATGAATCACATAAAACGGCTCGATGATGTTGCCATTAGTATCCAAAAAGAAATCGTTCGGGTAGTCTTGAGCAAGCTTTTTAAAGAAGTCTTGTTTTGTCCCATCTCCAATATTTTCTGGCAAATCATTAAATAAATGCCATGCTTCAGCTGCTGTTTTGGGCAAGTCCGATAAGGGAGCCGCTCCATTAAACATGTTAAGTATAATTATTGTTTGGAGAACTTCTTTAACATCAGGTGGTATGCCATGGTCATGATCAAGTTTGGAAAGATCATTAATTGTAGAAAAGATTTTTTCTCCTGCTTGTTGATTAGGGTCCGGACCCATTAACGCGATCTGCTAATTCCGATTCCCATTTTCCGCCCGGCATGATTCAATCTCCTTAAGGAGGATTGATATATGTCTGATTTATTCTGGTTTACGGATGCGCAATGGTCAACCTTCCCTCGAATTATCGACGGCGCTTTTTTGCCGACGAATACACGCGGCATGAAACGCGTGGACGACCGGCGTGTGTTGATCTCCTTAAGGATCGTGCATGTACTTAAATCAGGCGGGCGGTGGGGCGATGCGCCAAAGGATTACGGCCTGAAGAAGACGCTGTATAACCGTTTCGTGTGCGCTGGTCGAGCGCGGGATATGGGCGGATATTTTCGCTGCCCTGGCGGGGGCGGAAGGGGCGCCTGACCGGCTGATGATCGACAGTTCAAGCATCAAGGTCCATCGCTGCGCGCGCGGCGAAAAAGGGGGGCCCTGGCCAGTGCTATTGGTCGCAGCAAAGGTGGGCCAAACACAAAAATCCACGCGGTGACGGATGGCAAAGGCAGGCCATGTGTTATTCTGCTCACGCCCGGCAACGTCCATGACTGCAAGGTTGCCAGGCCTTGTCTCGAGGCCATGCCGCCATCCGCGGAACTGCTTGCAGACAAAGGCTATGACAGCAGGGATTTAAGGGAGTGGCTGGAGCGACGCGGCACGCAAGCCGTCATCCCATCCCGCTCCAACCGCAGGACACCTTACGCATACGACAAAGCCATCTACAGGCAGCGCAACATCATCGAACGCATGTTCTGCCGCCTCAAGGACTTCCGCCGAATCGCAACGCGCTTCGACAGGAACGTCAAAAACTTCCTGTCCGCCATCTGTCTCGCTGCTACTGTGATATGGTGGATTTAATGAGTCTGGATCCTAGTTGGTGCGGTCGAGAAGACTCGAACTTCCACGGGGGTTAGCCCACAGCGACCTCAACGCTGCGCGTCTACCGTTCCGCCACGACCGCACGTCGCACGGGCAGAGGATTTTTGCCCGGGCTATGCTGTAACAAAGATTGGAAAAACTTGCAAGTCCGGGGAAAAACGGTTCAGTTCAGACTTGGTACGTTTATAGCCTGAAGGACAATATGGTCGATATCGAATGGCTGGCGGATAGGGCGCCTGTTGCCTATGAGGCGGCGATCCAGAGAATGGAGGCGCGGGTAGCGGCCATCCGGTCCGGGACCGCGCCGGAGTGTGTCTGGCTGCTGGAGCATCCGCCGCTGTATACGGCGGGCACGTCGGCGCAGGACGGGGATTTGCTGGACCCGCGGTTTCCGGTGTTCAAGACCGGGCGCGGCGGGCAGTATACCTATCACGGGCCGGGGCAGCGGGTGGCCTATGTGATGCTGGATCTCAAGAAGCGACAGCAGGCGCCTGATATTAAAAAATATGTCTGGCAGCTGGAGGAATGGATTATCCGGACGCTGGCGGCGTTCGGCATTCAGGGCAGGCGGATCGAAGGGCGGGTTGGCATATGGGTCGACGGGCCGTCCGGCGCAGCGAAAATCGCCGCCATCGGGGTGCGGGTGCGGCACTGGGTGACGTATCATGGAATTTCGATCAATGTGGATCCGGATCTTGGCCATTTTGGCGGGATTGTACCGTGTGGGATTGGTGATGCGGGGGTGACGTCGATGCGGGAGATGTTGAAAGAGAATATTGAATTAAATCAGTTGGATAAAGCGTTTCAGGACCATTGGGAGAAAGTTTTTTAGGTATTTGTTGAATTAAGTGAATAGATATTTTATTCATAATGCCTTATCCATTAAAACAATCATGGAGATAAAAATGAGTTTTGTAAAATCTGAATTTAAGCTTGTTGGAAGCGGAGAATTTCCGATGTCTCAAAGGGATTTTGAGAGCGCTGCCGGAGTGGATTATGCAAGTTTTGGCATTTCTGTCATGGCTGGAAATTATGAAGTTAGAACTTTGGGGCGCACAGCTGAGCAAGTGGCCGAAGATATTAAAAAAGTTGCAGACCGTTACGGTAAGAAACTTGAAGGTCTGACCATCAAATAATTCAGTCTGCCGCCACAGCTGTTAAGCTGCCCGCCGCGTAATCGGCGCAGAATGAAACCAGTTTATCAATGTCGTCTTTTAGGGCGCTGTAATTGCGGCCTCTTCGGTTGCGTGTTTCATTCCAATACAGAGCCTTATTCACTTCGATTTGCAGGCTGTTGAAGCCTTCGCGCGGGCGGCCGTGGCGGCGGACGAGTTCGACGCCTTTGTACGGGTTGTTGATGGCGACGCGGTAGCCTTGGGATTTCAGGAAATCGCGCAAGGCATGGGTGAAGGCGAGGTCGCAGCTGGTGCCGTCGCGGTCGCCCAGGACGAAATCGGGCTGGCCGGATGCGCCGAGCGTGCCGGGCGGGTGTGTGCCGCCGACGGTAGAGGGCATGGAATGGCAGTTGACGTGCCAGGCAACGCCGAAATTGTAATGCGCTTCGCCGACCAGCTGGTCCAGCATGGCATGATAGGGTCTGTAATAAGTTTCAATGCGCTGGCGGACGTCTTTAAAGTCCAGCTTCCGGTTGTAGACCGGAATGCCCGGGCGGACCAGGCGGCGGATGAGGCCGATGCCCGCATGGGAGCGCGAGGTCGGGCGGAAGGCGCTCGGCAATGGATCGTCGATCAGTTCGGGGTCGAGGTCGTCTTCCTGCCGGTTCACGTCGATAAAGGTGCGCGGGAATTCGGCGCAGAGTAATGTGCCGCCGTGTCTGGGGACGGAGGCGAAGAGGATATCGACTTCGTTATCTTCCGCCCTGTGCAGCACATCCATGGTGCAGGCGTGGTCGAATTCCGGGGGGTAGAGGCGGCCGGAATGGGGCGAGTCAAAGATTAACGGCAGGGGCGCCGCCTTGTCGGGCCGCGTCACCGTATAAATGCCGTTTACAGAGTCCTTGAGCACAGGCCGATTCCCCCTTAAGGTACATCTACCTATTATACGGGTTACTGGTTAACAAGAGGGTACCGACAGACTATGCACGACTTACGCGCGCTACGCGACGATCCGAACGCTTTTGACGCCAACTGGGCGCGGCGCGGCCTGTCCCCGCAGACTCCTGCCATCCTGAAAATGGATGAGGAGCGGCGCGGGCTGCAGACGGAATTGCAGCAATTGCAGCAGGCGCGGAATGAGAAGTCCAAGCAGATCGGCCAGGCGAAGGCGCAGGGCGGTGACGTTCAGGCCGTGATGGACGAGGTCGCGGCGCTGAAAACGCGCATGACTGAGCTGGAAGGATTAGAGGCGAAAATTGCCGAGGAGCTGAACACGCAATTGGCGAGCCTGCCCAATATGCTGGCCGACGACGTGCCGGACGGCAAAAGCGAGGACGATAACAAGGACGTCCGCAAGCATGGCGAGCCGCGCCGCCTGAACGCCCCGTCGCCGGACCATGTGGCGATCGGCGAAGCGCTCGGCATGATGGATTTCGAGACGGCGGCGAAAATGTCGGGCAGCCGGTTCGTGATTATGCAGTCGGGCCTGGCGCGGCTGGAGCGCGCGCTGGCGCAGTTCATGCTGGACACGCATACGGGCGAGCATGGGTATACGGAGGTGTCGCCGCCGCTGATGGTGAATGACAGGACGATGTTCGGGACGGGGCAATTGCCGAAGTTCCATGACGACCAGTTCCGCACCACGCGCGGCGACTGGCTGATTCCGACAGCAGAAGTATCGTTGACCAATATCGTGGCGGATAGCATCGTCGATGCGGAAACCCTGCCGCGCCGTTATACGGCCTGGACGCCGTGTTTCCGGCAGGAAGCGGGGGCTGCAGGCAAAGACACCAAGGGTATGATCCGCCAGCACCAGTTTTATAAAGTGGAAATGGTCAGCATCACGGCTCCGGACAAGAGCATCGAGGAGCATGAGCGGATGACGCAGTGCGCTGAAGCCATCCTGAAAAAACTAGGGCTGCAGTTCCGAACCATGGCGCTGTGCGCGGGGGATATCGGGTTCGGCAGCCGGAAGACGTATGACATCGAGGTCTGGCTGCCGGGGCAGCAGAAGTACCGCGAGATTTCCAGCTGCTCCAATTGCTGGGACTTCCAGGCGCGGCGGATGAAAGCGCGGTTCCGGGCGAAGGGCGAGAAAGACACGCAGTTCGTACACACGCTGAACGGATCGGGCGTTGCGGTAGGCCGGGCGCTGATTGCGGTGCTGGAAAACTATTACAACGCCGAGGACGGCAGCGTGACGGTGCCGGAGGTGTTGAAGCCGTATATGGGCGGGGTGGAGAAGATTTTACCAGTTAAGACATAACTCCTTATTTTATTGACATATCATTTTTGATTTGTTTAACTCTCGAAACAGAGAGGAATTAACAAATGAAATCCATTTATTTAGCGGCGGTGGCGGCTGGCATGAGCGTTATAACGGCAGCTTCAGCCCAGACTACGCCAGGCAATCAAACCAGCCTTAATATTGAAAGCTTTCGCGGCGCTGTCAGGGCAGCCGGCAATCCTGAATGGAATGCTCAGTCTATAATAAAAAGTTAGGGGCTGAAGTAGCTAAGCCCTAATGCTTGTTTGATTTATACCAATGTTTTAATTGGGTTAGCAACTGTTGATGGGTGCCTCCATTGAAGCGCCACTCGCATTCCTTCAAAAACCAGTAGAAATTATCCTGTTTGATGCC
>JBGAQU010000020.1:0-33602 GCA_044220535.1 Alphaproteobacteria bacterium
TGATCGATATCTGCGATTTCGCCGTGGGATTGTCGCGCCAGCTTTACGGCCTGACCATTGCGTCCGAACGGCCCGGTCACCATATGCGGGAGACATGGCAACCTTTAGGCCCGGTGGGAGTTATCAGCGCGTTTAATTTTCCTGTCGCCGTCTGGTCGTGGAATGCGGCGCTGGCAATTGTGTGCGGCAATCCGGTGATCTGGAAGCCGTCGGAAAAAACACCGCTGACGGCGTTGGCCTGTGCTGCGATCTTTGAACGCGCTGTGGCCGCGTTTAAAAAAGCAGGCCATGCGTGCCCTGACAATTTGTTGCAGCTGCTGATCGGCGGGCGCGATGTCGGGCAGGCCTTGGTGGACAGCAACGCTGTGCCATTGATCAGCGCGACCGGCAGCACGGCGATGGGACGGAAAGTCGCAGAACGCGTCGCGGCGCGGCTGGGGCGTTCCCTGCTGGAACTCGGCGGCAATAACGGAATGATCGTTGCGCCGTCCGCCGATCTGAATATGGCAGTACGGGCAATCCTGTTCGGTGCGGTGGGTACGGCGGGGCAACGCTGCACCACGCTGCGGCGCCTGTTTGTGCATGACAGTGTATACGATAAGTTGCTGCCGCAACTGGTGAAGGCTTATCAATCTCTTCCTATCGGCAGCCCGTTGGAAAAAGGCACGCTGATCGGGCCGCTGATCGATGCGGCATCCATGAATGCCATGCAGTCGGCGCTGAAAGCAGCGCAGGCGCAGGGCGGAACAATTCTGGTCGGCGGTGGTGTGGTGCAGCCGAAGGGCGTGAAAGGCGGACATTACGCGCAGCCTGCCATCGTTGCGATGCCGTCGCAGACGGAGATCGTAGCGCATGAAACCTTCGCGCCGATTTTATACGTGATGAAATACAGCGATTTTAAAGATGTCGTTGAAACACACAACGCCGTGCCGCAAGGTTTGTCATCCTGCGTGTTCACAACAGATGTGCGGGAAGCCGAAACATTTCTGTCCGCGACCGGCAGTGATTGCGGTATCGCCAATGTGAATATCGGCCCAAGTGGTGCTGAAATCGGCGGTGCGTTCGGCGGGGAAAAAGAAACCGGCGGCGGGCGCGAAAGCGGATCGGATTCATGGAAAAATTACATGCGCCGCCAGACGCAGACGGTGAATTATTCCAGCGCGCTGCCTTTGGCGCAGGGTGTTGTGTTCGACGTTTAATGTCTTATTAACACTTCATTAACCACCGTCCTGACATACTGGAAGAATGTACGGTTTTCAGGTCAAGGGGCACAGCCGGTATTTCCGGCTCAAAAAGATTTTTATTTGAATAAAAACAAAATCTTAACGGCCAAGCGGCGTGACATTCGAAGAAAGCCTTACAGATATATATTGTACGTTCAACCATAAACCCCATGGAGTCTTTAACCATGCAATCCAATCGTGGTCACGTTTCGAAAAATCATCCCCATATCGAGGCTTTGCTTGCCAAGCATCATTCCCTTTCCAGCCAGATCAAGGATGCGCGAAACCACCCTTCGACCACCGATGAAGAGTTGCAGCGATGGAAAATCGAGAGGTTAAGGCTCAAAGATGAGATCGCGCAGACAAGGACTGCATCCGGATAAGTTTCAGTCTTGAGGAGGACTAAAAAAAACAGCCCGCTTAATAAAGCGGGCTGTTTTCGTTATAGGGGAAATTATTCGCCGCTGCGTTTCAGGAAATTGCTGAAATCGAAGCCGGTGGTGGGTTGTTGCTTTTGTTCTTCCACCTGCGCCTGTTCCTTGTTTTCCAGCACGGAATTGCGAACGTCGTCCGGATCCTTGCCTAGCGCGCGCAAGCCTTTGCGGGAAGCCGCTTCCAGTTCGGAATAGGTGCAAAGGCCGAGATCGACCGGGTGGCGCGGTTTGATTCCCTGGCTGTTTAAATGGCTGCGGTCGCGCACAGACTGAATGGTCGGTTTGGTTGTGCCGATCAGCTTGCACATCTGCGCATCGGTGATTTCCGGATGGTGTTTCAGCAGATAGGCGATGGCGTCCGGCTTGTCACCACGCTTGGAGACAGGCGTGTATTTCGGGCCTTTGGACCGGACGGTGACAGAGGGCAGATCGCTTTTGGTGCCGCGCATGCGATAATTCGGGTCGGCGACGGCTTTTTCCAGTTCTTCCGGCTCCAGTTCCGAATTGTCGATCGGGTTGCGGCCGACAATGCCCTTGCCCACTTCCTCATCTGCCAGAGCCTGGACCTCGATGGAATGAAGGCCGGTGAAATCGGCGATCTGTTCAAAGGTCAGGGCGGTGTTTTCAACCAGCCAGACAGCGCTGGCTTTGGGCATCAACAGGCCTTCGGTTTCGTATTTCGCGGCGCACATGGTTCGCATCCTTATCAGATATGGGTTTCCCGGCTGGCCCATGTCTTCCGCAGGCCAACGGTCCAAGCTATCAAGCTATGGGGAGAATGGCGGATACTATACAATGGCTTAGAAAAAATGCCAGAAAAATCTGCTTTATTGGATAGCCAGAACGATTTTTCCAAAATGATCGCCTTTTTCAAGCGTTTCATGGGCTTTTTGGGCGCCTTCCAAGGAAAATGCTTTGAAAATTACGGGTTTGACCATGCCCGTTTCAATCAAAGGCCACACTTGGTCTTTCAATCCTTCCGCCAGTTCTGTTTTTTCCGCTACGGAACGCGGCCTTAAGGTCGAACCGGTCAGGATGATGCGTTTCTGCATGATCTGGCGGATATCGATGTCGGTTTTTGCGCTTTCCATCGTGGCGATGCTGACATGCCGCCCGTCGGTCGCCAGCAGGCGGATGTTTTTGGGAACATAGGACCCGCCAACCATATCCAGAACGACATGTACGGCATCCTTGCCCCAGGCTTTCTCAATCTCTTCAGCGAAATCCTGTGTTTTGTAATTGATGGCCAGGTCTGCGCCCAGTTTTATGCAGGCTTCGCATTTATCATCCTTGCCTGCCGTCACAGCCACACGCGCGCCGAAGGCTTTGGCCATCTGGATCGCCGTCGTGCCGATGCCGGACGCGCCGCCATGGATCAGGATGGTTTCGCCTTTTTTCAGCTGGCCGCGTTTGAATATATTGTTCCAGACGGTGAAAACCGCTTCGGGCAAGGCAGCGGCCTGTATCATATCCAGCCCTTTGGGGACGGGCAGGCACTGCCCCTTCGGCGCGACGGCATATTCGGCATAGCCGCCGCCGGAGAGGAGGGCGCAGACGGCTTCGCCCGTATCCTCCCGTATGCCCGTAACCTCCAGCCCCGGCAGGTCGCTGGCGCCTTGCGGGGGCGGGTATTTGCCCATGCGCTGCAGGATATCCGGGCGGTTGACGCCCGCGGCCTGTACTTTGATCAGCACCTCATCCGGGCCGGGAACAGGCATGGGCCGTTCGGTCAGGCGCAGCCTGTTGTCTTCAGTAATTTCTATGGCCTTCATGAACTTGCCTTTCCCGCTTTCTGCCACTAATCTGGCCCGATCCGGAGCAAAAGACAATGTTCGATGACGACAACGAGCCGCAGAAGAAAAAACCGCAACTGAAAAAGCTCGATAATTTTTCGGTCGATGAGCTGTATGACTATATTGCCGAGATGCAGGCCGAGATCGTGAGGGTCGAGACGGAAATCAAGCGCAAGAAAGCCGCCAGTAATGCCGCGGCTTCATTTTTCAAATAAAATTAGCCTTTGATTTTCCACAGTTTGGGCAATAATTAATCAAAATTAAATATATATCATCTATTGTCTATGGGAATAAGAATGTGAGGGCTGAATATGAGTCTTTTGGGCGTAATTACCAGATTTTTCAATAGAAGGGCCGATGGCATACTGTGTAATGTCCGCGAGGGAGTGATAGACAATAAGGCCGGCGGCTTTTTAGAAAAATTACAAAGGGAAGAATATATTAGACTATCTGAAGAAGCGGACAGAACAGGCGATGACGCGCGGCTTGTCGCAAGCCTGATCATGAATTGGACTTGGGCGGCTTACGACGGAAAAGAAAATGTTGCAAGTTCTGAGCAATTTATTACGCGATTTGAAGGCAGGGGATACAAACCGGTCAGCGATTTAAGTCGTACAGAGTTGGAAAAACTGTCTCCAAAGCAGCTTTTAGTTTGTGAAGCGCTTGAAGATATTAAAGTCAACGGAGCACTTGGTGCCGATTTGGGAGTTAAGCTAAGGACGCTGGAAGAAGCGGGTGAATTGTATGCAGGAACGGTTACATCAGCGCCTGAACCTCGATAATCACAATGTACTTACCCAAACATAATTTAAACTCAAGTAACGCGGAAGTGTCGTTTTTTTCAAAAGGTTGAAATAATCCCAGCTTATATATAATCCTTATTTTTGAAAAAAATAAGGATATGAACCATGCGCATCGAATCCGACATCAAGCTCGATTTCAAGGACGTTCTGATCCGCCCCAAGCGGTCAACACTGGCCAGTCGTAAGGAGGTCGATCTGAATCGTGACTACACGTTCAAATGGAGCGGGCGCATATTTGAAGGCGTGCCTGTCATTGCCGCCAATATGGACGGCGTCGGCACAATGGCGATGGCGAAGGCGTTTACATCGTTAAAGAACGGCATGTCGGTGGCGTTGCATAAACATTATCCGCTGGAGCAGCTGGTGGATTTCTTCGGCGGCGTGGATGGCGCGAATGCCTGGTATTCCATCGGCGTGTCGGAAAAGGATGAGGAGAAGCTTGATGCCTTCATCAAACGTGGCGGGCGTCTTGATCAATTATGTATCGACGTTGCCAATGGATATGCCGAAACCTTTGCGGACTTCGTCAAGCGCATGCGCGAAAAACTGCCCGATGTCACCATCATGGCAGGCAATGTGGTGACGGGTGAGATGGTGGAAGAACTGATTTTATGCGGTGCGGATATCGTGAAGGTTGGGATCGGTCCAGGCAGTGTCTGCACCACGCGGAAGATGACGGGCGTTGGCTATCCGCAACTCTCCGCCGTCATCGAATGCGCGGATGCGGCGCATGGTTTGAAGGGCCTGGTGTGTTCGGATGGCGGCTGCACGGTGCCGGGCGATATCGCCAAGGCCTTCGGCGGCGGGGCGGATTTCGTGATGCTGGGCGGCATGCTGGCCGGGCATGATGAATGCGAAGCCAGTGTCGTCGAAGATGACGGCGTCAAATATGTCGTGTTTTACGGGATGAGCAGCGATACCGCGATGCAAAAACATTCCGGCGGCGTCGCGGAATATCGCGCGAGTGAAGGGAAGACCGTGCGCGTGCCGCATCGTGGATCGGTGACTGTTACGGTGGGCGATATGCTGGGCGGCCTGCGTTCCGCCTGCACGTATGTCGGTGCTACAAAGTTAAAGGAACTGTCGAAACGCACGACATTTATTCGCGTAACTCAGCAGATCAATAATATTTTTGGCGCATCATAGTTGATAGTATGGCTTGCCTATTCATCGTGCCGCGGGCTATGGTAGCTCCTTCAATTGAATACGGGATAAGGACCGGTTATGGAAGAGATCGAAAAGCGCCTGAGCGAAGCCACTGCGGCCTGCCTGGCCACGCATGCCGAATGGGCGAAAGATAAAAAGAACGGCGCGACCCGCGAAGGCCTGATGGAAGCGGTGCATGAGCTGCGTAAGGTTGCGGCGCGCCTGGAAATCGAAATGGCGGTCAGCGAACGTGATGAAATGGCGGCGAAGCCGATCCCGATCCCGCCGCACCGCGCCTCCAAACGCCGTCCGGGCGAAATGAACGATTTCCCGGGCGATGACGACTCGCAAGGCAATATGGATTCACAACAGGGCGGTGACAGCGGCATTGCCCGCACCATGCGCCGCCGCAGGCCGCATGGCGGACCGGGTGGCCATGGTGGTGGCGGTCACGGCGGCGGTGGCGGCTTCAACAACAATGGCAATAACGGCGGAAACAACGGCAATAATGGAAATGTCGGGTAATCTGACTGAATAGGTTTGCAGCTGTATTTTATAAAAATCCCGGCTTATGGCCGGGATTTTTTATTCCACAGTTTAAAATTCCCCCAGCACCCGGTCATGCATCAGCGAAGGAACGGCCTTGCGAGCCTTATCCACGGCAGACAGGTCCAGGCTGGCTTTCAGGATGCCGATGCCGTCACCCGCGCGGGCGATCACTTCACCCCAGGGGTTGATCACCATGGAATGGCCCCAGGTCTGGCGGCCGCCTTCATGTTCGCCTGTCTGGGCGGGGGCCAGAAGAAAGCATCCTGTTTCAATGGCGCGGGCGCGCAGCAGCGTTTCCCAGTGCGCCTTGCCGGTCGGCACGGTGAACGCTGCAGGCACGGTGATCATGGATGCCCCGGCTTTGGCCAGAGCGCGATAAAGATATGGAAACCGAATATCGTAGCAGATCGTCATGCCGATTTTGCCGATATCCAGGTCGGCTATCACCAGCTTCTCACCGGCCTGGACTGTGTTGCTTTCCAGATAATGTTCATTATTATCCAGAAAGGCATCGAACAGGTGAATTTTGTTGTATTTAGCGACAATGCCGCCATGAGCGTCAAACATGTAACTGCGATTGGCAATCTTATCGTCCGAGACGCGAACGGCGATGGATCCCAGCAGCAGATTGACGCGTAATTCCTGGGCCAGCTTGGCAAACCGGAACAGGGCCGGGTGCTGGGATTCGCTGGGGCTGGTTTCCAGCCGGGTTTTGGCGTCACCCCGCATATGGCAGGTATTTTCGGGGGTCAGGATAAACTTAACCTCACCGCTTTCCGCCGCCTTGCGGATCAAGGCCTCAGCCTGATCGAGGTTGCCGGCAATATCCGGCCCGGCATTCAGCTGGATTAGGGCGATATCAAGCATGGGCGCCGCTCAGGATACGGTCCAGTTCTCCGCTTTTGTCGAGATCATGCAGGTCGTCATTGCCGCCGATATGCCGCCCGTTGATGAAAATCTGGGGAACGCTGCGGCGTCCGCCACTGCGTTCGATGACTTTCTGGTGCGCTTCTTCATCACCGTCGATGGGGAATTCCCGGAACGCGACATTCTTGCTGGTCAGCAATGCCTTGGCGCTGTTGCAGAAACGGCATGTTTTCCAAGTATAGATTTCAATATTCGGGGCAGCCATAACACACTCCTTTATTTTTTATATTCCCATTAACTTATGGGGCTTCCTTTCATATTTCAACTGGTTTTGACTCGCCAAATGTCTGGCCGCGCCATAGGCTATGGGTCATGAAAACCCGTTCCACTGATATATTGATCTGCGGCGGCGGCGTGCCGGGGCTGACTCTGGCCATATTGATGGCACAGGAAGGCCTGTCGGTGACGCTGGTTGATCGCGCATCCTTGCCTGTTCTGAAAGATACGCGGCCCGATGGCCGTACGGCGGCCTTGATGCAGGGGTCGATCAATATCCTGAAACACACAGGCGCCTGGGATCTCGCGGAACAGCATGGCTGCATCATGCGCGTGCTGCGGATTATCGACGATCATAAAAAGGGGCCGCCCGTCACGGTGGATTTCGAGGCACGGGACATCGGCCTGGATTATTTCAGCGTCAATATGCCGAACGCAATCCTGACGGCGGCGCTGGCAGAAAAAGCAAAGCAGCTGGATAATCTTTTCATCATCGCGCCGGGAACGGTGGATGCGATACAGCCGGACGATTTCGGGATGACGGCGACGGTCAGTGGGCAGTCGATTCGCGCGCGTCTTGTCGTTGGTGCGGACGGTCGGCAATCGGCGATCCGCGATTTATCCGGCATTCGCGCCACAACGAAGTCATATGGCCAGCGTGCCATCTGCTGCTTGATCGATCACAGCCGTCCGCATCATGATATATCCACCGAATTCCACCGCCCGACCGGGCCGTTTACACTCGTGCCGCTGCCCGGCCAGCGTTCCAGCGTGGTGTGGGTGGATTTCGATGGTGCAACTGAGCAGCATATGGCGCTGGACCGTGCCGCGTTCACACGCGCATTGCAGGATCGCAGCTGCGATGCGCTGGGTGAAATTACGATGATCGGGAACCCGTCTTCCTGGCCGCTGATGCAGGTAAAAGCTGAGGGCCTGATTGCACCGCGTGTCGCGCTGGTGGCGGAGGCCGCGCATGTCCTGCATCCGCTTGGCGCGCAGGGATTGAATTTAAGCCTGCGCGATGTCGCGGCGCTGGCGGAAACCATTATGGATGCGTTGCGCGTGGGGCAGGATCCGGGTACGGATGCCGTGCTGAAAACCTATCAGCGCAAGCGCGTGCAGGATATGGCGTCGCGGACGGCGGGCACGGACTGGCTGAACCGGATGGTCAGCACAAAGTCGCCGGTGTTGAATGTGGTCAGGCAATCCGTGCTGAAGACGCTGGATCATGTATCGCTGTTGCGTCATCTGGCGATGCAGGAGGGGCTTGCCCCGGTTTTGAAGGACAGCCGCCTTGCGCTAGGCGAGGCGTTATAAACTATTCCTGTTTCACCACGCGGGCGAGGGCGAGCACGTCGACTCTCTGCGCTCCAGCTTTTTTCAATATCTTTGCACATTCGCCGACGGTTGCGCCTGTGGTCATGACGTCGTCGATCAGAACAATCCGTTTGCCTGCAACTTTATCTGCATGGCGCGGATTGACGGTAAACGCTTTCCTGACATTCTTCTGCCGTTCGCTTCGGTTTAAATAGCCCTGGACAGGTGTTGAACGTATTCTCAACAGTGCATCGGGCAAACAATCCGTGTTGATGGCACGGCCCAGCGCCACGGCCATGATCGCTGCCTGATTGTAACGGCGTTTCAGCAGCCGCCAGCGGTGCAGCGGGACGGGGACCAGAAGGTCCGCATCCTCCAGCATCGAATGCCCGGAGCGGCGCAGCCAGGGGATGAAGCTGTGAATGGCGTGCAGCTGGTCGCCGTGTTTGAACTTCAGGATGAAATCCCGGCTGGAGTCATTGTAAACCACCGAAGCGCGGGCCGAATCGAAATCATGGGCGGTGCTGAGGCAGATGCCGCACAGGCTGCCGGGGGCGGCTTCGAATGGAAATGGTGCGCCGCAGCAATCACAAAGCGGATCGGTGATAAAACTAAGCTTTTCCCAAGCCTGCGGAGAGAGAACCCCCTGACGTTCTACAATTAACCCGGTAACGATACAGCGCGGCGGTAAAAGCGCATCGGTGCACTTTTTCGCCATATTTTCTGCAAAGGCGCGGATTTCTGCGGTTCTCACGGGGGTATATTAGCCTTTATAAGTTTGCCAAAGAAGGGCTTTTTAGTTTATATAGTTATTATTCACTTTTTACAGCGTTTCGTGAAACGGGCAGGGCATGTCCACACTGGGGACCACGTTAAAATCGGGAATGCGCAAGGCATCCGGCCAGGCGCCCGAACCCGTGAGTCCGGTGGAGAAGCCTGTCTCTTTCCAGACAGAAGAATTCCTCAAACAACACGAAGCCCTGCGCGGCATTTCCATCCACGTTATTCGTAAAGCCTGGTTCACCATGGCGCATCTGTTGCTTGCGCCGGGCGCCAAAGTCGTGGATATGGGATGTTTTGATGGGCAGATGACGTATGCAATGGCGGTGTTCAACCCGCATCTGCATTTTATTGGCATCGACCGTGACCGTAAACAGATTGCCAAAGCATCGCAGAAATATCAAAGGCCCAATCTGGAATACCGGGTCGGCGATATTTCGCAAAAGGATGGGATGGAGGAAGAGTCGTTTGATGCGATCATCAATTCCTTCATCATGCATGAGATTTATTCCAACTCGAAATATCATGATCGCGCCGTTCTAAATGCCCTGGAACATCAGTTCGCGCTATTAAAACCGGATGGGCTGATGTTGCTGCGTGACTTTCCGATGCCGCCGCCAGGCGATATGGTTCTACTGGAAATGCCGGATGTAAAAGGCACGGGCACAGATGTCAGGCAGCTTTCGGAGCCGGAACTCCTGATGTGGTACGCCGAAAAGGCGCGGCCGAAGCAGGATCCGAATTGCCATGGATTTTTCATGGAGGAATTGCCGCCGCGCTTTCCCAATACGCGCCTGTTCCGTCTGCCGTATAAATGGTTTTATGAGTTCATTTTGCGCAAGGACGATCGTGACGATTTTGAAGCTGACCTGCACAAGGAATTCGCGTTTTTTACGAAGCGTGAATACAGAAAGGCGTTGCGGGCGCTGGGGGCGCGCGTTTTGTATTCATCCCCGCATTGGGACCAGACGGAAATCCGGAACAACTGGGAAGGGCGCTTCCGCCTGTATCAGGATGACGGTACGCCTCTGGGTGTTCCACCAACAAGCTTTATTGCGGTTGCACAGAAAGTCGGCGACGGACGTTCCTTGAGACTTCTGGAGCGCCGCCCGTCGAACAAAGCGGAAGGCCGGATTAAAATCACGGCGATGCGCAATGAACGCGACGGACGTATCGTCGACGTCGTGGCGCGGGATTATTCATGCACGAATGTCATTCCATACCGCATCGATGAAAACGGTGAATTGTCAATTTTCATTCACGAAAGCGCACCGCGTGGAATCACCAATACCGTACAGCGCGCCGGTAAAAATCTGGATGAAAAATACTGGTCCGGGCATATGACAGAGGCTTTCTCCGTCAACAGCGATATTGTGGCGGCCATACCTAAAAACGATGTTAAAGCAGTCCTGCATTTCGCGCGCGATCACCTGGCCATGCGTCCGGCGCATGGCGCGCTGCTGGAAGACGGTCCCGGTTTTTATCCGGCACCGGATTTTATCGATGACCACGTGCCGACGAAATATCTGCGCGTTGAATACAATCCAGGCGTTTCCAATCCGGGCGTACTTGAAGATCTTGAAGGGTTCACGACCAAAGGGCGAATTCGTGAGGTCAGCGCGCAATCGGTTCTGAACGCGATTTCGGTCGGTTTTATTCCCAACGCACAGCTGGAAATACAGATCATCGCGCTGTTCAACATAATGGATATCAAACCGCAGACCTGGGAAGAATCTCCGCTGACTCTGAAGGAAGAGGAGCCGGAACAGATATTCGATGATAAGGAATTCGCAAGGCTGCGCAGTTTTGACGACCAAACTTTCAAACAGGTGCGCGGTTCTGCGGGACAGCTGCGCAGTGTCAAATCCATCTTTGTGGACGAGGGCTGGGTCGACGGCGGATTGTCCGGCCTTGGCGCAAAAGACATGGAATTCGTGATCTCTGACGAAAGCACGCAGAACAAGGCGGTTGTGCTTCCCCTGACACGCAATGCCAATGGCACGGTCATGGCGGGCATTACGACAGAATATCTGCCCGCGCCGCAAAGGCTGCAGGGCAACGGCTTGACGGTGCGTGCGCCGTCTTTCGACCTGCCCAAGGAAATTGTCAACATGCACCAGGCGCGCAAGTTCGTGGCCGATAAATTCGGCGTGCCGGTTGAGAATGTATTCAAGCTGGGTGAAAGCTATTTCTGCCATCCTGGCATTACGCCGCAGCGTGTGTTTCCTTTCGCCGTGGCCGCGCACCGTATGGCGCAGAAACAGCTGGGAGGTGTAGTAGAATTTATCCCCCTCAGAAAATTTTATAACGTCTTGTTCCGAATCATGGACTGGAACCTCGATCTCGGCAGTGCCTATGCGTTTACGAAGGCTGGCCGCTATCTCAACGATAGTAATGATATGGGGTTGAAGCTAGACATTGGGCGTAGCGAGATGTACAGCATGTTGCAGCCCGGAAGTGAAAAATTTGAAGATATGACGGGGCTGGTTGCACCGCGTACAACTCCGGCCGCGGCTGCGCCGACAATTGACGATGTTCCGGTCGCGTTTGGCGGGGGCCGTTCAAGGCCTGCTTCCGCAAGCGACAGTGGCGATGAAAGTGGATCGGCCGAGCAGGCCAGCGGTGAACCAGCCTTCATTAATGCCCGTGAGGATTTTGTCCAGAAGCAACAGACTGGAACCGCATCGCGTGCACGATCGGGCGGCAGCAGCGGGGGAAGCGGGAGTGTTCGCCCAAAACAGCGCCAGGCAGAAACCGTTTCATCTGCCAAAGAACAGGAAGCGCCCCGCGCGGTTCAGCCTGCAGCTCAGCAGGTTCAACCGCCTGAGATTGAAGATATTGTCCATTTCCGCAGCGAACCGATGTTTGACAGCGGCGTTGAAGAATTCGTCGAAAATTTCAGCAATCGCATGCCGGACAGGCTTGACCAGAAAAACGTCATGGTTTCAAAATCCGGTAAATGAGTTTTTTATCGTCGTCCATTCCTTTCATATTCGATCCCGCCGGGCTGCGCCGTAACCGCGACCGCGCGGCAAAGGCGAATTCATTGCATCATTTCCTGCCGCAATGGTGCATGGATCAATTGACGGACAGGCTCGACGTTATCCGCCGTGACTTTCTCAATATTCTGCAGATTGGCGCGCTGGCCGTGCCGGGTTCTATTCCCCAAACGGATACGCTGGTAACGCTGGATGTTGCCAAAGGGCCTTTGGCGCTTCGTGATGGAAACCGGGTGCAGGCGCCGCCGGATATGCTGCCCTTTGCCGATGGTGCATTCGATCTGGTGATCAGCCCTTTTGCCCTGCATACGGTCAACGACCTGCCCGGCGCATTGACTCAAGCCAAACGTGTTCTGAGGCCGGACGGGCTGTTCCTGGCCGCACTTGCGGGTGGTGAAACGCTCTATGAATTGCGAGCGTGCCTTATGGAGGCTGAGCAGACAGTCTCTGGTGGCGTTTCGCCCCGCGTGTTTCCCTTTGCCGATAAGCCGCAGCTGGGCTCATTGATGCAGCGAGCAGGGTTTGCCCTGCCGGTCGTGGATTCGGATATGGTGACGGTGACATATGAGAACATCTTTAAACTAATGCACGATCTCAGATATATGGGTGAAAGCAATATTGTCTCTAATAGAAACAAACAGTTTTTAAGCCGGGCGGTTTTCATGGAGGCGGCACGGCTTTACCAAGAGCGGCATACCCATAAGGACGGCCGGATCTCTGCCACTTTTGAAGTGGTATTCCTGTTGGGCTGGGCGCCGCATGCCAGCCAGCAGAAGCCGTTACGTCCCGGTCAGTCCACGGTGCGGCTGGCTGATGCGCTGGCGGTTGAAGAGACCGGGGTCGGTGAGAAGGCCACGCCATGATCCGTATTCATGTCATTCCCGTTCTGAGTGACAACTACACCTATGTTATCGGGAACAATGCCAATCTCATCGTCGTTGATCCGGGCGAGGCAGCGCCAGTGTGTGAATTTCTGGGAAGCAGAAAACCGGATTGCATTCTTCTGACGCATCATCACGGCGACCATGTCGGCGGCGCTGTCGAATTGAAAACGGAATACAAAGCGCATGTGATCGGTCCAGCGGCAGAGAGTGCGCGGATGCCGATGATCAACCAAGGTGTTACCGACGGCGATATTGTTCGCGTTTCAGGCCTGGATATCCATGTGATCGCTACGCCGGGTCATACAAATGGGCATTGCGTGTTCTGGATTCCGCAGGCCAAGGCTTTGTTCAGCGGCGATACGTTGTTTTCACTGGGCTGTGGCCGTTTGTTTGAAGGAACGCCCGCGCAAATGCAGGACAGTCTGCAAAAACTGGCAGAGTTGCCGGAAGATACGCTGGTGTATTGCGGGCATGAATATACTGAAAGCAACGGGCGCTTTGCCCTGTCCGTCGATCCGCAGAACCAGGATTTAATACGGCGAATGGCCGAGGTCAAAGATTTGCGCGCTGCCGGGAAGCCGACTGTGCCTGTAACGTTGGACGTTGAGAAAAAAACCAATCCGTTCCTGCGCGCGCAATCTGTTGAGGATTTTGCAAAATTGCGAGCGATGAAAGATGAATTCAGAGGTTAGAGCAGCAACCCGGCCGGAATGCCAAGAGCATCCGCCAGAGCCTTGATCGCGCCGATCGATCCTTCTTTTTTACCGGTTTCGATTTCCGTTAAGTAAGGGCGGGAAATGCCGGAGGCTTTGGCCAGGTCGTCCTGGGTCATGCCGCGATGGTGGCGCAGGGTTTTCACCGGATGGGCCTGCCGCGCGGCGAGGGCATCCATGATCTCCGAGGGCAATCCGGCATCCGGGCTGTTCTGGCCTGCGGTCATCTGGCGGTATTCATGCAGGGGCACCAGCATGTAAGGCTTACCCTGGATATGGAGAAGGTCGTGCTGCATGGCGCATCCTTTTTAACAATGTCGCTCAAGGATACATTAGACGGATTCGCCTGTGAAGCCCTTTAATATATCCGATGGCATCATATGGCGTACTTCACGTAAGTATTGGAGGGTTACGCTGTTGTTGCGCTTGGCGAAGCGTTTCCCCTCATCATCCAGGAGCAGCGGATGATGGTGCCAGTCCGGCACGTTCAGGTTCAGCAAAGCCTGCAGCAGGCGATGGATATGCGTGGCATGGAATAAATCCTTGCCGCGTGTCACCAGCGTAATGCCCTGCACATGGTCATCGATGGTGACGCATAAATGATAGCTGGCGGGCGTATCCTTGCGGGCCAGCACGACATCACCCAGCATGTCCAGGTGGGCGGTTTGCAGGCCTTCGCTGCCGTCGTTCCAGGTCAGGGGGCCAACCATGGCCGATGCTTTCGCTGTATCCAGCCGCAGAGCGTAGGGTATGCCGGAGGCCATTTTCTCCTGCCGTTCCCCCTGTGAAAGGTTGCGGCAGGTGCCGGGATACAACGCCCCTTCCGGGCCATGGGGCGCAGATGGCGCGCGGGCAATTTCCTCGGCAATGTCTTTTCTGGTGCAGAAGCAGGGGTACAGCACATCCATATCCTGAAGCAGGTTCAGGTAGCGCCGATAGGTATCAAAATGCTCAGACTGCCGCCGCACCGGCTCCGGCCAGTTCAGGCCCAGCCAGCATAAATCCTCGATAATCCCGCGCTTGAATTCCGGACGACAACGCGTGGTGTCGATATCTTCGATCCGCAACTGAAATGTTCCGCCGCTGTCCTGTGCTTTGGTCCAGGCAAACCAGGCCGAACAGGCATGGCCTATATGCAAGCGGCCTGTGGGGGAGGGGGCGAAACGGGTTATCTTGCCAATCATCATTTTATTCGGAATAGTAAAATCGTTCAGTGCACCATAACAAAGGTTCATAACTTATCATGAAAATTATATGTATTGGCCTCGCTTTGCTATTTTTTATCAGCGCTTCCGTATTTGCTCAAACGGATATGATATTGGAAGGGCTGCTGGATATCGGACTGACCTGCCAATCTGATCCATGTCCTGTAACGCCCCTCATTAATATTTATGACCGTCCGGATGAGAAAGCAAAAATCATAGGCACGATTGATATTTTAGACAATAAAAGCTGGCCCGATAATGACGAGTTTGCCTATGAAACCCCGGCAGTTGATGTGTTCGATACAAAAGAAAACTGGTATGAAGTTCGTCTTCATGGCCAGACAGGGTGGATAAAATCGGCCAAGGCTTACACGTATCTTCCTTATCCAGAACTGCTTAAAGACAAAATGTCTTTTATTTCTGTGCCTGATGTAGCTGTAAGGCAATCACCATCGGAAAGCAGTAAAATTTTAAAAGTTCTGCAGAAAAAAAATGATGAGCTTCAAATATCGGTTGATGTTCTAGATATCAGACGCGATGCGGGCAAAACTCCATGGATAAAAATTAATATTATGTCTGATTCAATATGTAGTCCCGGTTATGATGTGCCGTCACCACGCGTTCTGGCGACGGGCTGGATAAAAGCATATGAAAACAATAAGCCAACGGTGTGGTTTTATTCGCGCGGATGCTAAATAGAGAAAAATCATGTCAGATATGAAAGCTTACAGCTTCGGGCCAAAATCAGGAGATCAACCAAAACAGCTGGTTGTCCTCCTCCACGGCCTTGGCGCGAATGGGCAGGATCTGATCGGGCTTGCGCCGTATTTTGCGGGGGCTTTGCCGGATGCGTTGTTCCTGTCGCCCGATGCGCCGTTTCCGTGTGATATGGCGCCGTATGGGCGGCAGTGGTTTTCATTGCAGAACTGGTCGCATGACTCGATGCTGAAAGGCATTCAGACAGCGACACCGATTCTCAATCAGTTCATCAATGATGCATTGAAAAAAACGGGGCTGGATGATTCGAAGCTGGCGCTGGTGGGGTTTTCCCAAGGCACGATGATGGCACTGTATGCTGGGCCGCGCCGTGCACATAAAATTGCGGGGATTCTTGGATATTCCGGCGCGCTGGTGTGGGAAAGCGATGTGGATGTTTCAAAATTGCAGAAGCCGCCTGTGCATCTGATCCACGGCGCCGCCGATACGGTTGTGCCGGTGGAGGCTTATACGAAGGCGCATGATCTTCTCGGTAAAAGCGGATTTACCGTGACGGGCGGTATCACACAGCGTTTGCAACATAGCATTGATGAAGCTGGAATCGAGTCGGGATCAGTTTTTTTAAAGACTGTTTTTTCCTGAAGTTATTTTTCAAGTGCGTGAACCATTCAAATCGTCATCCTCCGGTCAAGCCGGAGGATGACATGTAGAGATGATTGTTCCCTGCGAGATTCTCTTAAGATTTCGTTTACACATGTAATTTTATGACTGCCTGGCATAAACGGCTGAAATAAAATACATAATACCGCATTGCACAACACAAGGTTGCCGCCGAATCCTATGTTTAATGCGGATTTTCTGGTACTATAATCATATGAGCACTGCGAAGCCTGGCCTTCCATTCCCGGCCTTTCAACCGGCTTCCACCGCAGCCTGCGGGATGTCTGAAAGGAGAGCTATATGGACGTAAACAGGTCACTCGAACAATGCCCCGCCCTTGTCCTCAACGCGGACTTCAGGCCTCTCTCATATTATCCTTTATCCATATGGCCTTGGCAGGAAGCTGTTAAGGCCATTTTTCGTGGCTCTGTGATGGTCCTCTCGGAATACGAACGGGTGATCCATTCACCCAGCCACGAGATCAAGCTGCCGAGCGTCCTTGTGCTGAAAGATTATGTGCACGCGGCGCGCCGGCCGGCCTTTACACGGTTCAACGTTTTTCTGCGCGACCATTGGGAATGCCAGTATTGCGGCGATGGCTTCAATACGAATGAGCTGACGTTTGATCACGTCATCCCGAAATCGCGCGGAGGAAGAACATCCTGGGACAACATCGTCGCAGCATGCCAAGTGTGCAACATCAGGAAGGGCAGCCGCATTCCGCGTGAATGCGGCATGCACCCCCTGAACCCGCCGCGGCAGCCGTCGATGTTTGAATTACAGGATTACGGAAGGAAGTTCCCGCCTGATTTTCTTCATGAAAGCTGGGGGGATTTTCTCTACTGGGACACGGAACTCGTGGACCACTAGAATCTCAAACGATAGGAGGGTTTGCATGTTTGGGAAATCGATGGATCTGGGTGCTAAACGGGACATGATGGACGCAGTCATGTTCTACTTCGTTCAGATGGTTTTGATCGCCGGCTTGTCGACTGTGCTGTTTCACTTTTTGGGTATGATGGGAATAAGCCACGACGCCAAATCGTTCTTCGAAGGCGGCGATACCAATAAAATCGTCGGATCGCTGTTCGTTCTTTGGCTGGGCGGCAGCATATTATCGAAGCGGGGCCTGACCAGCGACATGATGTCGGTCATCGTGGTTGCGGCGTCTATATACCTGGCTTGGACATCGGGCATCGTACTGGGCCTGATACCGATAGCCCTGCTGACGACCATGGGCAAAAAAGACTAATTCTTCTCTGATCTCAAAAAGCCGGGCAGAAGCCTGGCTTTTTTCTTTGACGATTCGTATCGTAATACTTTAAAACCGTTATCTGGCAAGGGTTTTAAGGTATTGCGCACATGTTCAACGATCTGTTCGATTTCGGCAAAACACGGACTCTGAAGGAATCCGTCGGTTTTTATATTTTCTATGTCTGCTTGTTTTTGGGCGCAACAGGGCTGATCAGCCTGCTTGGCAAGTGACCGAATACGGTCTAGCCTGTTGTCTTGAAAGATATTTGCCGGGGATCTGCGCATGTTCAACAATCTGCGGGAATTTGAATACAAAAGAACACCGGAAGAGGCACTGGGATTTTTCCTGGCCTATGCAGGTCTGTTTATTGTTGCGCAGCTGCTGATCGGCGGCATCATGGCCAATTCAGGACAAATGGGTGAAAAGCCCGAACAGATTGCCGCAGCCATGAGCGCATTGTTCATGCTGATCGGCATGGCCTATTGCGGCGGTCTTTCTTACATGATCGTTCGTAAAAAGAGAATGAGAGGGTGGCCGGGCTGGGTGTTGATGGGATTGTCTGTAGTGGGTGGGTTTGCCAATGGCATTATTTCTCTCGGCGCTGTCATGGGCATTGGAGTCGCCGCCTATATAACGACCCGCCCTATGGGTTGGCCCTATGGTCTGCCGCAAAAGAAGCGCCGCCCGCCGCAAGCGCAGCCAAGGCGAATTGCGCCGAAGCCGGACACTGTAGATGTCACGCCCGTTGTTGAGCCGGTCAAGGCCGAAGAAACCCCGTCAGCGCCGCCAAAGCCAAAAGCACCTCCCCGGAAAACGCGCGAGCGCATCCGTCCCGATATGCTGGATGACGATACGCAATTGCTGTGACGTATTTTAAAGCAGGCGATTTCTAATGACGCCTGTCGCACAAATTCCTGACAATATCGCGGCCAGAACCGTATTCCATGCCGCCATGGACAGGCCAAGGAACGACCAGGCGATTTCATCACAGCGGGCAGCGGGGCGCTCCATGATCTGCTGCATCAGGTCCTTGCTGTTGTCAAATGTGATGGTGCAGCCTTCGAATATGGACCGCCACCAGTGCTGTTCGACGCCGGCATGATAGAAACCAAGTCCGGTTTCTATGATGAAGGCGGCTGTGCATAGCATTAAAATGCCGGTCGCCATACGGTTGTGGCCGCCGAGCGTCGTCAGAAAACCTACGAGGCCGGCAATGGCCGTGAACAGATAGGGCCATCTCTGAAACATACAAAGATGGCATGGTTGTAAATGAAAACCATATTGCATGGTTAAGGCGAACAGGAGTGCCGTGGACGAGATGAAAGTAACAACCGGGAATAAAACATGAAGTTTCATAGGGTTATTAAAGTCCATGGCAAAGAATCCTTTTTGATACAAATCGTATCGTTTTTCGCAAGACTTGGTATATCGATGAAGAATATTAGCGTGTTCACCGTCTTCCGTCATCAGCCCGTTGCAAAATACAACAGGCGTTTTTGCCTATCGTGTTGTTCTGACATAACGAATCTGTGGATATATTGATTCTTCGGCCATTTGCAGCTATGCTTACAATTGTGGACTTTTCGTGTCCATTCTTCTTCGTTTCTTTCTAAAATACAAATAGAACAAAGAGTTAGTATGAACGCATCGACCTGGCGATCGCCTGGCGTCTGCTATGCTGATTCGGCTGCTGTAACTGGCGGTCTGCTTCGCTTTGCGCAGATTTTTGGTCAGTATTTCATATGGCTTCACTTATATATGCCTTATCAAATTCGTAACCAATTTTTGAAACAATTTAAATGGGTAAGTCTTTTTGTTTGCCGGGGTTGCCAGGTGAAATTCGGTAAGGAGTCCGTCGCATGACGGACCGCAGACGCAGCGAAAGCGGTAACGTGTTTTTCACGCTGTTCGGCGCGGTCGCGCTGGTCGGCGTGATTGGCGCTGCGACCGCCACGCTGATGCGCGGACCTGTCGGCACGATGGTCACCCTTAATCAGAAAGCCAAGGTTGATGCCCAGATGGAAATTGCGGGAAAGTTGTCCCTGCTCGAAGCGGCATCACAGAAGCTGGCGGGCGTTGATGACAGTGACTGCGACGGTGACGGTTATATAGAGCCTTTGCCGCCTGTAACCACAGGTTGTACAACGAGCCCGGTCGGCGGCGGATGTTTACCTGCTGAAGTCGGCTCGGCCAAACAGGATCCCTGGGGCACCAACTACGGCTATTGCGGATGGGATATCGGACCGATTGCCACGGGTGCCTGCCGCACGGGTTTGCACGCGGGTGAGGACGGGCAGGACAAAATGGTCATGGCCATTATCTCCGCCGGCGCCGACCGCACATTCCAGACCAGCTGTTCCGACGCGCCGACTTACCTGACACGTGTATCAGGCAGTGACGATATTATCCTGGATTACACTTACGCCGCCGCATTGACGGCATCCGGCGGATTGTGGGTTCTGAAATCCGGTGCGCCCGGCACGGCCACCATCGACAAGAGCATTGAGGTTTCAGGCACGGCGAAATTCCAGAGCGGTATTACAGGCAATACCAGCTTTTCCGGCGGTGCGTTCAACTTCGCTGGCGCAACCGGATTTTACCTGCCCAACCAAACCAACTCTGGCGCCTGCGCGCCAAGCAATGTCGGAAGCCTGCGCACCAACAGCACGGGGGGGCAGGTGCTGCAGATATGCGACAGCACCAAGGTTGGCAACATCGTTGCGGATCCGCCTGACGGCGATGGATGGGTTGATGTCGGCGGTTCCGGCGCCGCGAATACGGTTGCCGGCGCGGACGGTGAAGTTCAATACAACAATGGCGGCGTCTTTGGCGCCGAAGCCGCGTTTAAATGGGATGATACGGCAGATCAGCTGATTACATCCAAACTGCGCGCGAATGGCGCGGTCGATTTTCATTCCAGCATGGATGTCAGCGGCGGCGTGACGATGGGTTCAACGCTCGGTGTCACGGGCGCATCGACATTCGGCAGCACGGTTGATGTTACGGGCAATCTTTCTACAGATGCTGATCTGGATGTTGCGGGCAATGCTGGCATTAATACCAACTTAAACGTTGGTGGTAATACGGATCTGACCGGAACGCTGGATGTCACGGGTGTTTCTACATTCGGTGATGACGCGTTGATCAAATCCGGTTCTTCGGGCGATCCCGGCCTGGCGTTCAGCGCAGCATCCACGACAGGTTTGTTCTATGCCAGCGGCGGCATCGGCATGTCGATTGGTGGAACGGAACGCGCCGAAGTGACTTCCGGCGGGTTCAGCGTTTTCGGTAATGAAACGGTCAGCGGCACGGCGGCCATTACCGGCAACGTCGCGGGCGCGGGCTTCCATCTTGGCACGTTGGCCAGCGGCAACGGCCTGTACAGCAACGGCGCGGGCGGACTGACCTTGAATACAGGCGCTCTGCCTCGTATCGAAATTGACTCTGCGGGCGATATCGGTATTGCGCTGGTGGGTGCGCCGACCACGGATCTGGATATTGGCGGCGTCATCCGTCTGCGGCAGATGGGGGCCGTCCCAGGTTCAACGTGCGGCGCCATCGAGGGCGCCATCACATATTCTTCGGGTGACGTTCTGTTGGTGTGTTCCAACGTCACAGGCAATTGGGAAACGATCGGCACGTCCGGCGGCGGCGGCGGCGGCGCTTCCAATTACTGGACGAAGTTGGTGGATGGACGCATCTATTATAATGCGAACAATGTCGGTATCGGCACGCTGGATCCGCTGGCGAAGCTTCATGTAAACGGCGATCTTCTGGTGACGGGCGGCTATACCGGCACGGCAAGCATGAACGCGGCGGGCGCGGGCACGCGGTTCGTGTTCGATCCTGAAAGTGGATCGATCCGCGCAGGCACGGTCAGCGGCACGCAATGGAATGACGGCAGCGTCGGCAACCACAGCATCGCCTTCGGCAATAACGTTACGGCCAGCGGCACATATAGTATGGGCCTTGGCCTTGGCCTGAATGGCGGCACGGTTTCAGGCGCCAGTTCCTTCGGCATCTTCATGGGTGACCAGACAGGCGTGAACTTGTCCGATACCAATACGATGGCGCTGTTCGGCGGGCGCATGGTGATCGACCCCAACGAACCGGCGACGATGCTGGGTACGGCCGGTTCCCTTGCCCTGGGTGTTGCCGGTGACGTCGGCGCCGTGAATTTCTGCGATGAAACGGGCGCAAACTGCTTTACCGCCAGCGATATCGCCAACGGCACGACCGGCGCGCCGGGCAATAACCGCGAAGTCGTTTATAACAGCGGTGGCGTTCTGGGTTCGAATACGAATTTCGTTTTTGACTCCTCCGGTTATCTTGGCATTGGTACGGGAGCGCCGACGGAAAGGCTGACGGTCAACGGAAACATCCTGCTCAGCTCCTCGACGCCTATGATCAAGTCGACGACGGGCGTGATCGGTATTGGCGCAAACGATGGGAACGCCACGACAAACGGCCTGCTGAATATTTATAACGGCACGGGCGCATTGCAGGCCGGTATTTCCGCGACCAATACCAATGAATTGACCACAACCAATGCCTGGACGCATATGGGCACGGGCGATTTCATCATCCGCACCAATACGGGCACGATCCAGATGGAAGCGCGCGCCGCGACCGATGTGCCTTTGCGTGTAGCAGGGGCGACGGCGCAAACGGCCGACCTGCAGCAATGGTATAACAATGGCGGATCGCTTCTGGGGCAGTTTGGCGCGAATGGCCGCCTGTCCCTGAACGGCACGGACGCCATTTTGTTCCCGCACGGCACGGACGCGGAACGCCCGGTTCCGGCACAGAACGGGATGATGCGATACAGCAGTACAGGCGACGATTTTGAAGTGTATGCGAACGGCGCCTGGCGCAAACTTGTAACGAGTACAGGTGGTACAGTTACTGCAGCAGGCTCCAACACACAGATACAATATAACAGCGGCGGCATTTTATATGCGAGCTCGGGACTGGTATTTACGTCTGTTGGCTATATCGGTATTGGCACGGCATCCCCTGCCTATCCGGTGGATGCCAATGGAGTTATAAGAGGGACGGGGCTTCGGGTGGAATCCACGGCGGCCAGCGATAACGCTTATCTGTACCTCATCGGGAAAAACTCCGGTTTTACGAATTCCGCCACGATTTTCGCGAATTATGACGGAGGCCTGACATATCAGCCTTCCAATTCGGCACTCTCTTCAGGGTTCCTCCACCGTTTTCAGGATGACCTGAATGCTACAGTGATGCAGATTGGATCGGCTGCGCATAGAAGTTATATCGGTATCGGAACAACATCCCCCCTTGCCCAATTGGAGGTTGCCGGCACCGACGCGATCCTGTTCCCGCGCGGCAACACGACGAACCGCCCGGCATCGCCCGTCAACGGCATGATGCGGTACAACTCGACCAACGACCGGTTCGAGGCATATCAGGCGGGGACGTGGCAGGATATTTTGACCAACGCGTCGCTGGCCGCCGCGCCTGATCGGGGGATCCAGTTCAATTCCGGCAATACGTTGGCGGCGGCCAGCACATTTGTTTATTCCTCCGTAGGCTACATGGGGATAGGGACGGCGGCGCCAAGTTCGCCCCTCACGGTTTCTTCAACGGTCACGCCTATTAAAAGCGTGAACATAAACGATGGAGGGCTGGCCGGGGGCCTGGCGGTCCAGAACTCCGGCACGTTGGTCAATACCGCCATATCGATCAACATGTCGACGGGCGCCGTTTCGGGCAGCAGCATTGCGAAGGTTACCGGCGTCCTGACGGATGTTACGGGCAGCGCGTCAGGCTCCATGTCTTTCCAGACCCGGAATAACGGCACGCTTTACGATAAAATGATCATCGACAGCCTGGGGCGCGTGATCATAGGCAATAACGTCACAACGCCCGCCGCCCAGCTCGAAGTCACCGGCACGGACGCAATATACTTCCCGCGCGGCACGGACGCACAGCGGCCAACGACGCCGTATAACGGCATGATGCGTTACAGCAGCACGGGCAATGATTTCGAAGTCTATGCCAATGACGCCTGGCGGAAGCTGGTCACCAGCGCGGGCGGCCTGACGGGGGCGGCAGGGTCGGATACGCAGGTGCAGTATAACAGCAATGGCGCTCTGGCGGGCAGTTCGGGATTTTTGTTCAACTCTGCGGGCAATGTGACCATCGGCACCGGCGGCACGACCGGTAACAAACTGACCATCGTATCTGCAGTGCCCGATACTCCGATCGTCCCGGACAGTACGAATACCGTTGCGATCTACGGCAATGGTAATGCTTACTTTAAAGCGCGTGACGCTACGAACGATATAGAAACTGTTTTGGGCGCTTCAGGTCCCAGCAGTGAAGGTTTTGTCGGCACCATGACAGGTCATGGATTCAGCCTGCGGACAAATAATGTCAAGCGTCTGACCGCTACATCGGGCGGCAATATTGGCATAGGTACTTTGACTCCCGCCGCCACGCTCGAAGTCGCGGGCACGGACGCGATCCTGTTTCCGCGCGGCCAGACCAGCAACCGGCCTTCGTCGCCTATCAACGGCATGATGCGCTATAACAGCGTCAACGACCGGTTCGAGGCGTATCAGGCGGGGACATGGCAGGATATTTTGACCAATGCTTCGCTGGCAGCAGCGCCGGATAGGGGGATCCAGTTCAATTCGGGTAACGCCTTGAGCGCATCGAGCACATTTGTTTACGATTCTTCCGGGCGTCTGGGTGTTGGTACAACCACGCCTCTGACACCGTTCCATTTTTCAAACGTCTCGACGCTGAATTCCAATCTTTACAGCACCAACGATTTCTTTTTGCAAACCAATCAGGCAACGAATTTAAGCAATGCCATGCTGACTATCGGCACGGGCCGTTCCTTGCTAAAACTGAATAAGGCGCGGGGTACGGCGTCTACGCCTGCTGCGGTGTTCGCGGCGGAATCCGTTGGCTCGATCACCGGCGCTGGATACGATGGTTCAGCTCTGCTGTCGAACGCCAGCATCGACTTCTATACTGAAAGCGCTGTTTCTGCCGGCTCCGTACCCATGAGTATCGTTTTCGGCACGGGCACAACCGGAACCCGGACGGAAAAAATGCGGATCACAAGTACTGGGACGGTGGGCATAGGCACGAACAATCCACTGGCTGTTCTCGACTTGCGGGCCAGCACAGATGCCGTCTTGTTCCCGCAGGGCCTCGATGCTACCCGTCCGTCAAGCCCACAAAACGGCATGATGCGGTATTCCTCGACCGGCAATGATTTCGAGGTCTACGCGAACGACGCCTGGCGCAAGCTGGTGACCAGCGCGGGCGGCCTGACGGGGGCGGCGGGATCGGATACTTATATACAATATAACAGCAATGGTTCCCTGGCGGGCAGTTCTGGTCTGGTATACACATCTGCTGGCAGAGTAGGCATTGGTACGGCTGCGCCTGCCTATGCTTTACAGGTGGCGGCGCGGTCGATAGGCGTCGGCGCAATAAATCTGGGTGGAAATACGACATATATACGAGGCAGTGACGGATCTGCATCCGGCCTTATTGGCTGGGATACTGCAACCACAGCAACCGATTTTACATTTAGCAATACGTCCAATTTGGGTGTTTTCCTCTGGAAGATGGGGGGATCCAATACAGAGGTTATGCGTCTAAGCTCTACTGGCAAGCTTGGCATCGGTACGCTGGCATTGCCTGCGGCATCTCTCGAAGTTGGTGGCACGGACGCGATTCTGTTCCCGCGCGGCAACACGACGAACCGTCCGGCGTCGCCCATCAACGGCATGATGCGCTATAACAGTGTGAACGACCGGTTCGAGGCGTATCAAGCGGGGACGTGGCAGGATATTTTGACCAATGCGTCGCTGGCCGCGGCGCCGGACCGGGGGATCCAGTTCAATTCGGGCAACAGCCTGGCGGCGGTTTCGACGTTTACTTACTCGTCCGTTGGCAATGTAGGTATTGGAATTGCTTCGCCCAATGCGCAATTGGATGTTGCCGGCAATACGATTATCTCTACGACGGTAAATAATACGTTCCGCAAACTGACTATCAAGGCTGATAGTGGATCGATCAATACTGCGATTGCTGAAATCGGATTTGAACGTGGATTTTATACGCCTGGTCAAAACGCTGCCGCTATTGTCTTTAATCGTGAAACGGGCGCGGTGGAAGGCAATTTGGCATTCTGGACACGCAGTTCCGGTGCGTATGCCGAACGTATGCGTATTACGCAAAGCGGATATGTTGGCGTGAACACAGCGGCTCCTGGCGCGCAATTCGAGGTTGCCGGGACCGATGCGATTTATTTCCCGCGCGGCACGGACGCGCAACGTCCTTCAACACCTTATAACGGCATGATGCGCTATAGCTCGACGGGCAACGATTTCGAGGTCTACGCCAACAACGCCTGGCGGAAGCTGGTGACGAGCACGGGTGGCTACACTGCCGCTGCGGGGTCGGACACGCAGATCCAGTACAACAGCAATGGCGTTCTTTATGCATCATCTGAGTTGGTCTTTACGTCCACGGGTAATGTCGGCATCGGCACGGCCAGCCCGTCCGCATTTAAACTGCAGGTGGGTGGCAATATCGGGCCTGCGATCGATTCAACCTATAATCTGGGTTCTCCCGCCCTGCGGATAAATCAGGTTTTCACGCGCTATGTCAACAGCGGTTCCAACACCTTGGAATTGACTTCGACTGGAGGACATCTCATCTTCAATGCAAACAACATCGAAAGGATGAGAATTGATAGGACTGCGGGCTATGTCGGTATAGGAACAGCATCGCCTGTCGTCCAACTGGACGTCAACGGCACGATCCGGATGGCGTATGGCGGTGAAAGCTGCTCGGCCTCAACTTTGGGCGCGATGTATTACTCAAGCGCGACCGGCAACTTCTACGTCTGCGGCACGGCGGGCAGCTGGACGCAGATTTCGACGGGGGGCAGCACGATCGCCGCCGGTTCCGACCAGCAGGTGCAGTTCAACAATAACGGCGCGCTGGCGGGCAATAGCGGCTTCGTCTTCAATTCCGCGACCGGCAATATCGGCCTTGGCGCGACGGCCAGCGCCACGACGCGCCTTTATGTCAGCAATACGACGTCACCCTATGTCGCCAGCACCAGCGCGCCGGGCGCGTATATCAACATGTCTGGCGCGGGCGATCGGGGCGGCACGTCCGATCCCCGCGCCCTGAACGTGGTTGCGAATTTAAGCGGCACGGCGTCCGCCAACAACGTCACCGCCATCCGGTCTTCGGCGACCACCAGCGCCACGGCGGGCACGACGCCGCTCAGCGCCAATACCGGTTCCGTGGGCGTAAGCGGCACGGCGAACGCGTCGGGCGCGACCGACTTCAGCGCCACGGCCAGCCTGACCAACAGCGGCGGCATAACGACCTATAAGGCATTCGCCTCCACCCCGCTCAGCTTCAGCAGCTCAGGCACGGTCGGCACGGCTTACGGCCTTTACCTCGACGCGCTGAAGGTCAGCGGCATCACCAATGCCTGGGGCGTCTATCAGGTCGGCGCGAGCGACAAGAACTATTTCGCGGGCAATGTCGGCATCGGCACGACGTCGCCGGCCCTGCCGCTGGATGTCGCGGACGCTGTTAAAATCGGCTCCAGCCAGTATGGATGCGTCACGGCGACCAAGGGCGCGATCCGGTATAACAGCAGCACAGACGCTTTCGATTATTGCGGTGGCGCGGGTCCCGCGTGGACGGCGTTCAATGGCGCGGGCGCGCCCGCCGCCGGATCGGATACCTATATCCAGTACAACAGCAACGGCTATCTGGCCGGCGCGTCCAAACTGATCTATGCATCGAACGGCTATGTGGGTATTGGCACGGCATCGCCTTCGGCCTCGTTAAGCATTGCAGCTTCTTCTTCCATAGGATCGTGGGGAGCAACCAATACCGCCAATGCCATTCAGACGATTACCGAAAACGGAACGGTCAAACTGTATCTGGATGGCAACAGCGTTATCTCCAATAACGACCTGTTCATCGGCACCATCAATACTGCCTATATCCGTTTCGGCGCGCGCAACGCCGAAACCATGACGATGGATCCCTATGGCAAGTTCGGGATCGGGCGGACAACACCCGTCACGCATCTGGACGTGAACGGCACGATCCGGATGGCGTATGGCGGCGAAAGCTGCTCGGCCTCGACGTTGGGCGCGATGTATTACAGCAGCGCGACGGGCCTGTTCTACGTCTGCGGCACGGCGGGCAGCTGGACGCAGGTGGCAACGGGGTCCAGCAGCCCGGCGGCGGGCAGCACGGGATACGTGCAGTTCAATTCCGGCGGCAATCTCGGCGCGGACTCCGCGTTTTTCTGGGACAATACGAACAAATATCTCGGCATCGGCACGGCCAGCCCAAGCAACCCGCTCACTGTCGGCGGCTCATCGGCTGCCGGTATTTACCTGGCGGCCAACAACGCCGATGCCACCGGGTTTTCAGGGCTGGTCACGTCAGAAAACGGCGCTACTACGGGCATGGTCCAATGGCGCGGTTCAGGCAATGGCACATTGCCCAGCTATTTCAGGGTCGGCTCGAACATTGTGTCGGGCGGCACAATCATGACATATGGTTTTGGCAGCAGTGGCATTGTATTGACCAGCACCGGTAAATTCGGCTATGGCGTTACCTCCCCCACCTCCAACTTCGATGTCCAGCTTCCGGCGAATGGCTATGCGAATATTTATTCCGTGTCGAACTCTAGCAACACCCGGACATTGAAAATAGGCGCGACCGGTTCCGCGGGCGCCATTGCCTTCGGCCGTTATTCCGACGGTTCGCCCCAGGGCATGATCGGCTATGTCAGCAGCACGGATTCGTCCCAGATCAATATCTCCGCGAATGGCGGCGGCGGGTTCATGACCTTCACGACCGTGACCGCCGAACGCATGCGCATTGATACGAATGGCCTGGTCGGTATCGGCACCACGGCGCCCGCTATGCTTCTGGATGTGGCGGACGCCGTTAAAATCGGCTCCAGCCAGTATGGATGCGTCACGGCGACCAAGGGCGCAATCCGCTTCAATAGCACCAACAGCAATTTTGATTACTGCTCCGGCACCGCCTGGACGGCATTCAGCGGCGCGGGGAGCACGGCGGCGGGATCGGACCGCCAGATCCAATTCAACTCCGGCAACGGCATGAGCGCTGCCAGCACGTTTGTTTATACCGCGGCGGGTAATGTAGGCATCGGCACGGTTAACCCGAACAGTAAAATAGTTGCGACCTATGATTCCACGGTTTCGGGGACGGTCAACACCACAGCCACGTTCGACGCGCAATCCAACACCTCCGTCTATCGCGCCCTTTTATTACGGGCCAGTACGGGTGCGGGCACGGCCAATAATTTGATGATCGTCCGCGGCGACGGCAGGGTAGGGATCGGCACAGGCACGACGCCGGCGACCGCCCTTGACGTCGATGGCACACTGAAAATCGCCTATGGCGGCGAGAGCTGCTCCGCCTCCACCCTCGGCGCGATGTATTACTCAAGCGCAACCGGCCTGTTCTATGCCTGCGGCACGGCGGGCAGCTGGACGCAGGTGGCGACGGGGTCCAGCAACCCGGCGGCGGGCAGCACGGGGTATGTGCAGTTCAATTCCGGCGGCACGCTTGGCGCCAACGGCAATTTTTACTGGGATAACACCAACGAACGTCTCTTGCTCGGCTCCAGCACGGTGCTGACCGAGGACGGCACCGCGCAGAAATTCGCGATCAGCGATACAAGCTCCGCCGCGTCCATGGCGTTCAACCGTTACAACACGACGACGGCGGCCCAGCCGGCCCGCATGATCCTGGGCCGGTCCCGCGGCGCGACGCCGGGCGACTTCACCATTGTCCAGAACGGGGACCAGCTGGGCCGGATCGCCTTCGTCGGCGCGGACGGCACCGACCTGAACACGCCCGCCGCCGCGATCATCGCCCAGGTGGATGGCGTGCCCGGGGCGGATAACCTGCCCGGCGCCCTGACCTTCAACACCACGGCGGCCGGCGCGAACACGACTACCGAACGCATGCGGATCGATTCCAGCGGGCGCGTCGGCATCGGCATCAGCAATCCGGTATCGGCCCTTTCAGTGACCACGCCGATCACGGCGGCGTCGGGCACGGCCTACGGCGTGAATTTCAGCCAGACCCTGACCGCGGCGGTGAACAGCGACGCGCTGACCGCCCTGCGGATCAATCCGACATTTACGAATGGCGCGTTTACGGGCGTCAAAAATTACGGCCTGATCGTCACATCGGGCAGCGTCGGCTTCGGCACATCGTCTCCGGCGACGGGATTGGACGTCAACGGCACGATCCGGATGGCGTATGGCGGGGAGAGCTGTTCGGCCTCGACGCTCGGCGCGATGTATTACTCAAGCGCGACGGGCCTGTTCTACGCCTGCGGCACGGCGGGGACATGGAGCCAGATTGCCACTGGCGCGAACGCCACGGCGGCGGGGTCCGACCGCCAGATCCAGTTCAACAGCGGCAACAGCATGAGCGCGGCCAGCACGTTCGTTTATACGTCGGCGGGTTATCTCGGCATAGGCACGGCTAATCCTGCCAATCCTTTGTACGTTTTTGCCCGTCCCACCACTTATTCTGCCGGATCTCTGGCAGCGGGCAGTTCTGTTGATGCCAGCGCCGCCGGTGATCCCGGCGGGACGACGGATGCTAGAGGGTTTACTTCACTCATAACCCTGACCGGTTCGAATAACGCCGCCTCATTGATTGGCGCCCGTGTTACATCTACTACCAATATGACTTCCGGCACGTTGACTTCAGCTACGGCAACGTATGGCACCGTCACTAATAACGGCGCGGGTACTATCACGACAGCCGACTCCTTCTCGGCCAGTTCTGTTTTGTCCTCTACCGGCGGAATGGGAATATATCGCGCTTTCAATGTAGCGGGACCCTCCATAACCGGCGCGGGTGGGATCACCAATGCCTATGGTTTATGGATCAGCGCGCTGAAAGTCACCGGCGTTACCAGCGCCTATGGTGTCTATCAGGGCGGCGCGAACGATAACAACTATTTTGCTGGAAAAACGGGCATCGGCACATCGTCTCCGGTGACAGCGCTCGACGTCAACGGCACGATCCGGATGGCGTATGGCGGGGAGAGCTGTTCCGCCTCGACTTTGGGCGGTATGTATTACAGCAGCGCGACGGGCCAGTTCTATGTTTGCGGCACGGCGGGCAGCTGGACACAGATCTCGACGGGGTCGAGCGGCGTCGCCGCGGGTTCGGATACGTATGTCCAATACAACAGCAACGGCGTCCTGACCGGCGCCAGCGGCCTGACGTATAACTCGGCCGGCACGGTGGGCGTGTCGACCGGCATCAATGTCGCCTCCACCTCGACCAACGGCCTGCAGATGTTCAACACCGCCGACCAGTTGACGAACTTCGAGAAATTCCAGGGCGCGTGGGGTTCCAACCAGTACAATATGATTTTGTATGCTGGCGGCACGGGCACGTTCACAAGAAAAATGCAGATCGGCCTGGCGAGCTATAACGCAAACCCGACCCAGATCACCTCGTCTCTCATTTTTGACAATTACAGCACGACCGGTTCCGTATTCAAGTTTTCAGGCGCGACCAGCACGTCCGCCGGATCGACATTCCTGGATGTTGGCGGCAGCTCGGCAACCGTTTCGGCATCCAGCGGCACCCAGACGTTTTTAAAAATCGGCCAGCAGATCAACCAGACCGGCACCGCCGGTTATAACGCACTGCTGATCAACCCCGCGGAAAACACGGTCGGTTCCGGTTCAAAATACCTGATCAACGCGCAGGTCGGCGGCGTCGGCAAATTCACCGTGGACAATAACGGCAAAACCGCCATCGGCATGGCCACAGCCCCCGCCACCATGCTCGACGTGAACGGCACGATCAAAATGGCGTATGGCGGGGAGAGCTGCTCGGCCTCGACGCTCGGCGCGATGTATTATTCAAGCGCGACCGGCCTGTTCTACGCCTGCGGCACGGCGGGGACATGGAGCCAGATTGCCACCGGCGCGAACGCCACGGCGGCGGGCTCGGACCGCCAGATCCAGTTCAACAGCGGCAATACAATGAGCGCGACGAGCACGTTTGTGTATACATCCACGGGATCGCTGGGCGTCGGCACGGCATCGCCCCAGAAAACCCTGCATCTGACGAGCAGTACGGGGTCCTCGGCAATTTATATGCAGCCGAACACCGGCGCGACGTATGCGGGCGTTCTTGCGCAGAACGGCACGGGCGATTTCTTCTATTACGACGATTCTGCAGGAACAACGCCATTTAAGATCGTTGATGGATCATCCAACAGCATGCTCGTGGTCAGCGGCAACAAGGTGGGCATTGGCACGGCTGCGCCCTGGGATACCATGACCATGGAAGGAGTGGACAGCGGCATCGGATTCACCATCCAGAACGATTCATCCACGGCGGCCCGTTATCCCGGCTTCCGTATCAATAATTACACTGGCGGTTTCGGCGGCGGCCCTTCATGGAATTACATGACGAGCCGTGGCAGCAGCGCTTCGCCCGCCGCCCTGCAAAGCGGCGACTCGATGGGGAACATCATCGCCTCGGGCCAGTATGATACAACCGTCGGCCATACGGGGCAGGGGGCGCAGATGCTGTTCATAGCGGGCGGCAACTTCTCGTCAACCAGCTATCCCACGATCATCCGTTTCGATACGGTCGCGACAGGATCGACGACGATGACAGAACGCATGCGCATCGACGCAAGCGGCAAGGTGGGCGTCAATGCTTCAACTCCGGCCACGGCGCTGGATATCGGCGGAACGATCAAGATGGCCTATGGCGGCGAAAGCTGCTCGGCCTCGACGTTGGGCGCGATGTATTACAGCAGCGCCACCGGCCTGTTTTATGCCTGCGGCACGGCGGGCAGCTGGAGCCAGGTTGCCACCGGCACGAGCGCCACGGCGGCGGGGTCGGATCGCCAGATCCAGTTTAACTCCGGCAACAGCCTGAGCGCGGCCAGCACGTTTGTCTACACAGCCTCCGGAAATATGGGCATTGGCACCAGCAGCCCGAACGTGGCGGGCGCGACGCGCGGCCTGACGCTTTCAACGGGCGCGACCTCGGGCGACGCCAATCTTGAAATGCAGGGCAACAGGACAGTGGACGGCAGCGTGGGCGCGCTGAGCTGGTATAACACGTCCAATGTTCTGGGCTTTATCCAGACGGAACGCTATGGCGCCGACAACACCGGCAGGATGATCTTTGCGACCGTGAACGGAGGCTCGATCGGCACGGCGATGACCATCCTGCCCACAGGCAATATCGGAGTGGGCACGACCGGCCCCGCGGCGAAGCTTGATATCGCCGGTGAAATTCGCATAGGCAGCGCCAATACCTTACTCTGCTCTGGAAGCACTAAAGGCTCTATCCGTTATAACAGCTCCACCAATGCTCTGGATTATTGCGGAGGCTCCGGTCCGGCCTGGACCGGCTTTGCCTCCGGCGCAACGCCTGCGGGTTCGGACCAGCAGGTGCAGCTGAACAATAATGGTGTTCTTTACGCTTCAACTGGCCTGACGTTCAGTTCATCGGCGGGCAATTTGACCGTGACGAACGGCGCAGTCCGGGCCGGGGCCGGCAGTATCAGCGCGCCATCGCTTTCCTTCGCGGGCGATACCGATACCGGCATTGTCAATACCGCCGCAAACGCCCTGTCTCTGGTGACAGGCAGCTCGCAGAGAATGTATATCGACACCACAAGCGTCAGCGCGTATCAGCCGTTCCAGATGTATACAAGCTCGACGGTGGCGCAAATCTCCGCGCAGGGCCTCGGCGATACCGGCAACTATTCACAATTCAGGCTGCAAAGAACGGCGGACGCCAAATCATGGGTTATGAATTTCAATAAATCGACGCTTGATGGAAGCTTTTTACTGCAGTACTTCGACGGGGCGTCGACCTTTACACCGATCATCCTGGCCAATCCGTCGA
>JBGAQU010000120.1:0-3908 GCA_044220535.1 Alphaproteobacteria bacterium
CGTTCGGGATGATAATCAATACACAGAACTCTGCCTAATATTGCTGCGCTGCAGATAGACTTTCCCCACGGCCTTCCCTAAGAACAGTACAGGTCCATTTACGAAAGCCATGATTTGGCAATAAAATTACCAAAAACAGGGCAACTTCTTATCAAAACCGCTAAAAATGGACCGGCTTTAATAATTATGCGATACTGTTCGCATAATTAAAAAAACGGGGAGAGTTTAATGCCAGCCACAGCCGCGCCTTACCTTGCCTATGACTTCACACGCTTTATGATGGGCATGGCCGCGACCCAGGCGCATATGACCGCCGCGCAAACAACCATGATGCTGGCCCCCTGGCGCGCACTGACCAGCTTTTGGTCCGGCGCCATGAACAACTTTCCGGATAAAGTCAAAATCCAGGTGAGCAACAACGCGAAATCCCCTGCTGAAATCGTGTTAAGCCTACAGTACCCAGAGCGCAATTGGCTTGCCATAGCGGATGCTTTTAATCGTGCAGCTCGTGAATCGACGAACGGTTTTGATATTTCAGAAGCCACAATCCAGGGCGTCAAACATCCTGTAAAAATCAAAACCGTTGCAACCCGGCCTTTCGCCGATCTTTTGGAATTCGATAGCGGCCATGACGGCCCCAGCCTTTATATCGCCGTTCCAATTTCAGGACATGGCGCCACGTTGGCGGAAGATACGGTTCAATCAGCCCTGAATGGCGGTTTTGGCAAGGTGTACGTTTATGACACGAAGGACGCCAAGGACATTCCCCTATCCAAGGGCCGGTATGGTCTGGATGAGCTGATCGATCAGCAACGTGAATTCCTGAAGCTTTTAGGGCCGAAAACCCACGTTCTGGCGATCTGCCAGGCCACGGTCGCCATGATGGCTGCCGTTGCTTCGCTTTCTTCCGAACGGAAAGAGGATCCGGTTGCATCCCTGACCCTGATGGCCGGGCCGATCAACCCTGAAGCGTCAAGCACCGATGTCTCACAATTCGCAAAGGGCAAGCCCCTCTCGGAATTCAGGGATCTGTTGATGGAAGTCCCGTCTTATTATGCAGGCGCAGGACGCAAGATCCACGCGGGCTTCAGCCAGCTTATGGGCTTTATGTCCATGAACATGCCCGCCCATGTCACAACAGCCTGTGATTTGTTCAATCACAATGTTCTCGGGACAACCGATAGTCCCGACTATATAAAGAAAAACAAGTTTGCAGATGAATATTACAGGAAGCTGAAAAATCTTCCGGCTGAACTTTATATGGACACCATTGAACGCATTTTCATCAACAATGACATAACCCATGGCCAGTTTAAATGGCATGGCAAGCCTGTTGATTTCTCAGCACTAAAATGCCCGCTTCTTACTATTGAAGGCGCAAAGGACGATATCTGCTCCGAAGGCCAGACGATGTTCGCGCATGAAATCATGTCCACGCCTCATAAAAACGGTCATGGCTTCCATTACACCGCACCTGATGTCGGCCATTACGGCGTTTTCGCTGGATCGAAATCAAAAGTCACCAGCATGGCCGCCATGTTTGGCTTTATTCACAACGTCATAAGGGGCAAAGGCGAAGATTGCGGACCAACCCTGGATGGAAATGGCAATATTGTTGCGTCAGAACCAGACTTAAGATCCTATACCAAAGATATGCTCGACGAAACTTTATTAAAACAAAAGGATATGTGGATAATTCATTGTAATGAAAAGAAAAATAATAAAATCGCTACAATGTGTGCGCCTGTACGTACGTCTTTGCCGCGTTTTGAGCTTGCAGCCTGATCGTTTTCATAATATGATAGTAAGTACATAGGCCAGCGTGAAAAATCCCATATTTTTCAAACGCTTGAATGCTGCTTTGCAAAAGATTTTTTATTACCAATCTTCTGCTTGCCGGGCTGGCAACACATGGGGTATGGATGAACATATGAACCTCACAGAGATCAGTCCGCACCTAAGGCTAAAGATTAGCCCGCGTGCCCGCCGTATGGCGCTTCGCCTCGACTCCCATGCAAGGGTCGTCCAGCTGGTCGTACCCAAACGCGCCAATCTTGACCGGGCTTACGATTTCGCCCGTCACAATCAGGACTGGATCGAAAACCATATCAGTGGCTTACCCAAACAGGTTCAGTTCAGGGACGGTTCCATCCTGCCGCTGTTCGGCAAGGATATCCGCATCAGCATCCATTACAAAAAAGAATTAAAAGAGACCCGTATAGTACTGAAAAAGAAAGTACTTTCTGTTTACACCAACAAACGCGACCCATCTGCCCGTATTCGCCGCTTCCTCTGGAACCTGGCGCAGGAAAAACTGGAACAGATCGCCGCCCGCAAGGCCGCCCGCATCGGCAAGACCATTGCTGCCGTAAAGGTTCGCGATACCAAAACCCGCTGGGGCAGCTGTTCGGAAGACCGTAACCTGTCCTTCTGCTGGCGCCTGATCTTCGCACCCCCGGCAGCGATGGATTATGTGATCGCGCACGAAGTCGCGCATCTCCGCCATATGGACCACGGCTCCGCCTTCTGGGCCCTGACCCGCAAACTGAGCCGCAACTACGAAGCCGGCTATCAATGGATGCAGGCCCACGGCCATGAACTGATGCGCTTTGGCGATCAGGCCCCGACTAGAGAGTAATATCTCATGTCTTATCCTATGAATGTAACGCTTTCTAACGAGGCAGATGAGCCTGTTTATTCAATCAATACATACGGCGGCAGTGGATTTGAGCCTGAGTTAACCGCTGATCGATTTATGGTACTTATAGGCGAATTTAAAAAAGCGATTGATGAAGGTGAAGTTTCTTTGGATGATGTAGCATCCATTCACAGTATTACGGTTAAAGGATATCGTGGTGAAGTAACAACCACCATGCATCAACTAGCGGAAAATGCATCAAAAGATGCTAGACTAAGAAGAATGCTAAAAATGACCCGAGAAAGCCTTCCTGCACTAAAATTATAATCTAACTATATTATTTAGTATTTTGTCATCCTAATAAACTCCAGCGCGCCCTGCAGGATATGCTGGGCCGCGAGCTTATCCACAACCTGTTTCCGTTTTGTTCTGGACATATCCACAGACTCCACCATGAATCGATCCACAGCGACTGTGGATAACCTTTCATCCCACAGGGCGATCCAGGGGTCTGCCCCGAAAATACCGGGATGGTTGCCCATCTCCTGACCGAAATGCTTTATGGACTCGCATCGCGGCCCTTCGCTGCCGTCCATATTGACCGGATAACCCAAGATGTACCCGCCGATCTGATACTCCTTGATCACGACCTCCAGCGCCCTGATATCCACCGTGAACTTCTTGCGGTCGATGGTCTTGTAGGGCGTCGCGATCCCCTGCCCCGGGTCGGACAGGGCCAGGCCGATAGTTTTCTCCCCGATATCCATACCCAGCAAGCGGGCATTCACGGGGCGCGTGTCGAGTATCTGGTGAAGGCGGCCGATCGGCATCTTTTCTTGCCTGACTTTGTTACAAATGTTAATGCATTAAGACCCTAGATTTTCAAAGAGTAAAGCCGAATGTCCATCGACCGCAACACCGTCGCCAAAGTCGCCCGCCTCGCCCGCCTGAAAGTGACGGACGAGCAGTTGGATAAATACGCCCCCCAGCTGGCCAATATCATGAAATTCGTCGAGCAGCTGGGTGAGGTGAATACCGACAACGTCGCCCCCCTGGCCAGTGTGATCGACCTGGACCTCGAACTGCGCCCCGATGTCATTAACGACGGAGGCATTCCGGAGGCCGTGCTGGCCAACGCCCCTGAATCCCTCGAAGGCTTCTTTGTCGTGCCAAAGGTGGTGGAGTAGAATTTATCCCCCACGTCATCCCCGCGAAGGCGGGGATCCGGCGGACCGGGAACAAAATAACGGCGATGAACCGCCGGATCCCC
>JBGAQU010000021.1:0-33943 GCA_044220535.1 Alphaproteobacteria bacterium
CAGGGCCGGATGGCTTTCGCGGTCCGGCAATCCAGCGTCGCAGAGGGCGCAGGCGGAGAGCAAAGCTGAGAGTTGCAGCTTGTCATGCATCAGTGTGGCGGCGTAGTTGCGTTCCGTTTCCAGTTGGAACCCGCCGAGCTGGTCGTTACCGCTGCGGCTGGACCAGCGGGCGTCGACGAGGTTGCCAGGTTCGAGCATGCCGCGTTTTTTCGACGACTGGCCGCCATGGACGTAGCCCGCGTGGCGGCCGTGGTTTTCGGTGAGCAAAGTCACGACCGCGCCAGCCTCGCCGTGCGGGCGCATTTTGAGAACGATGCCTTGATCCTGCCAGTTTTCCATGGTTTAAGCTTATACCATCTTGTCATCCCCGCGAAAGCGGGGATCTCCCTGGCCTTAGAGCGCGATTTTTCCGGCGGGGGATCCCCGCTTTCGCGGGGATGACAGTTTAGAAAGAGAAAAACAGATGCTCCCTGCCCGTTCTTTTTACCTGATCCGCCATGGGCAAAGCCTGGCGAATATCGAACATATTACGGCGGGCGGTCAGGCGGACAGCCCGCTGTCGCCGCTGGGGCATGAGCAAGGAAAGACTCTGGCGCCGTTTTTGGGGCAGCTGGAGATCAAGCCGTCGCATCTTTATCACAGCACCATGATGCGGGCGCGGGATACGGCGATGTATCTGAATGAGACGCTGAAGCTGGGTGCGACGGCTGTGCGCGATTTGCGCGAGCATGAGATGGGCGCGTGGGACGGGATTCCGTGGAAAGAGGTGCTGCCGCATGTGGTGGCGGGGGAAACGCCGCCGGGCGGTGAGAATACCAGCATGTTCGCGCAGCGGATCCAGAGCACGATCAACGATATTCTTCTGAAGCATATGGAAGGCGACCCGCCCATTCTGGTGGCGCATGGCGGGCTGTTCCATGCAATCGGGTTTTTATATGAATACGGCATGTCGGAAGTGCAGAACTGTCACCTGCATTATTTCGAGCCGGAGGCGCTGTTTGATACTTTCCCGTGGCGCGTTTGGATGTTTGATGTTGAGGGTGACAGGCTGGTGAAGAAGCCTGCGCCGTTCTGTTTGTCGCAGGCGCTGGAGAAGGTGGCGGTTTAAAGAAAAAAGTTTTTACCGCAGAGGCGCGGAGGACACGGAGAAGGAAGAAAGGTTTTGACACAGAGAGCACAGAGTTAAGAAAGAGGGCACAGAGAGTCTGTGAACTCCTTTTTCCTCTGTGTACTCTGTGTCCAAAGTCTTTTTTTGCCTGCGGCGCTTTATTTCAGTGAACTGAAAATATCGAAGGCCTGACGTGTTTCCGCCACGTCGTGAACCCTGAAGATTTGTACAGCTTGAGACAGGCCGTGCAACGCGGCGGCGATGGAGCCACCGAGACGGTCCGTTGCGTTTGTGCCGCCGATGAAGCTTTTTCTGGATGCGCCGAGGAGCAGCGGAACGCCGAGCGCGGTGAAGCGGTTTAGGTTTTTTATCAGGGTTAGATTGTGTTCAACTGTTTTGCCGAAGCCGATGCCGGGGTCGGCGATCAGGCGGCTTTTCGCGATACCAGCCGTTTCACATGTGGATATCCGGCTCGACAGAAACTCAAAGACGTCTTCCACAACATTCTGATATTGGGGATTTTTCTGCATGGTGGCGAGGTCGCCCTGCATATGCATTATGCATACGAAACAGTTTCCGGAAGCGACAGTTTTAATTGAGTCCGGATCGTGTCGAAGGGCGGAAACGTCGTTGATGATTTCGATACCGAGCGACATAGCGTAACGCATGGTAGAGGCGTTGCGGGTGTCGACGGAGATCATGGCCTTGCAATTGGCCGCTTTCAGCTTTTCGATGACGGGGAGGATGCGGCCTTGTTCTTCCTGCGGGGAGACGGGCGTTGCGCCGGGGCGGGTGGATTCGCCGCCGATGTCGAGGATGTGGGCGCCCTGCCCTGCCAGTTTCATGGCGTGGTCGAAGGGATCGTATTTGCCGCCGTCGGAGAAACTGTCAGGCGTGGCGTTGACGATGCCCATGATGTAGGGACCGCCGGTCAGGAATGGATTGTCAGGCGGCATGCATCTGCACGGGGCGCGCTTCCTGATCGTCCGGAAGGTCGCTGATGAGGCCGGTCAAGGGCATGGTTAGGACGGGGTGCGTCCAGTGTGGCGCGATTTCCTGCAGCGGCAGCAAGACGAACGCACGGCGATGCATGCGGGGATGCGGGACGATCAGCTCAGGTTTACTTAGAACCGTGTCGTTATAGGCGATCAGGTCGAGATCCAAGACGCGCGGGGCGTTGCGGACGGTGCGGACACGGCCGAAGGCTTCTTCGATGCTCTGGAGCGTTTCGAGCAATCCGTATGGTGAAAGAGCGGTTTCAATCACGACAACCTCATTGTGGTACCAGGGTTGGTCGGAGATCGGCACGGGTGCAGTCAGCCAGGTGGAAGATTGGGCGGTGATTTTCAGGCCTGCGTTTTCCATGGCGTAGCGTGCGGCGCGCAGTGTTTCATGCGGCTGGCCGTGGCGGCTGGGCAGGTTTGCGCCGAGGGCGATCAGGATCATAGTTGCGAGTTGCGAGTTGTCAGTTGCGAGCAATTAGTTAACAGAAAATGCTCGCAACTCGCAACTTTAAACTGGCAACTCAGGCTTTCGCACCCCAGATGCGGACTTTGCCGGTGTCCATATGGACGAAGTCGCTTTTGGGGTAGTAGCCAACGCCGCCGGCGCCGAGCTTGATGCCGGCCTGACGCAGGCCAGAGGTGGAATAGCCCGGAAGGCGGATGTCGATGGCCTGACCCGTTAAGTGCAACGAGTTGCGGGCAACGCCTTCCGACGTGGCGCGGAGCATGGCGTTGGTTTTCGGGGAACGGTAGCCGGACAGAACCTCAAACGCCTCATCCGTGCCCATGCGGTGACGTACGCTGCACAGAATATCCATGACGCGCGGATCGATCGGGAAGATTTCACCGGTGCGGAAGTCGCGGAGGACGTAGTTGATCTTGTCGAAGGATTCAGGAAGGTAACGGTCGCCGACGCGGTAGGCGCCGGTGAAGGAGTCGCCCGTATGCTGGTTCCTGAATGAAATGGTGAAGGTTCCGGAGTCCGGAAGCGCCAGCCTGCTGGTCGCGTGGGCGGAACCGATAAAGGTGGGAACGCACATCCCCGCCATGGCCAGAAGGCCGCCTTTTAGAACTTGCCGTTTAGAAAGACCGGAAGATTGTTGCCCGGCTGTAACATCAGACATGATCTTTTGACCTGGTAATTAATACGATAGCTGACGGAACTTTTAGCAGAAGCGCTCGGTTTGGGTAAAGCCCTTAAAGTAATTATACGTCAGTGAAACTTACGAAACAATATATCCGGCAAAAGGTAAAATACTGTTAAAATATGAGCTTAACCGCTATTGCCGCTTTGCTTCGGCGAGTTGTGCATTACTTTTTTTTGGAGCCAGTTCTGCTTTCTCCGTACTATTTCCAGGCAACCAAAACGACTCGTTTTTATCCATAATATTTAAAATGATATTGTCCTGACCGTAAATATCCTGGCCATAGACGATGTTGCCAGTGTCATCCAGCCAAGCCGTCAGATAAACGATATAGATCGGAAGGCGCTGGCCGATGCTGACATCTGTCTGATTGCCTTTCGCCACCATTTTCTGCATACGCGCATCATCCCACCCATTTTCATGAGCCAGAACGAAACGCGCCATGCTGACGGGATCGGACAGGCGAATACATCCCGAACTTAAAAAACGCTCACTCTGGCTGAACAATTCACGGTGGTTGGTATCGTGCAGGTAAATATCATAGTCGTTCGGCATCAGGACGCGGATCAGGCCGAGCGAATTGTGATCGCCCGGCACCTGCACCATATGAAGGCGGTTCATTTCGGCAGCGCTGACATTCTGCCAATCCACCTGGGCCGGATCGAGCATGACACGTTTGCCGTCGACGATTTTATAGAGGTTGATATTTTTTTCCGCGAGGATGCCCGGATCTTCTTTCAGGATCGGCAGGAAATCCTTCATCTTAATGCTTTGCGGCACGGTCCAGCGCGGGTTGAAACGGATGCCGGTGATTTCGGTGCGGAAGGCTTTCGTGGGGCGATCCACCTTACCCACCACGACCGGCATCTGCATCGCGACTTTGCCGCCGTCCACAGCCCATAGCATTTGCGACGGGATATTGACCAGCACGTAACGGTCCGGCTTTGCCTGGTCCATCCAGCGCAGGCGTTCCATGTTGACGACAATCTGGCGCATGCGGGATTGGGATGAACGGTTCATCATATCCAGTGTTTTCGCGCCAATGATCCCATCTGCTTTCATGCCACGGGCTTTCTGGAACGATTTAACTGCATCGGCCAAGGCAGGATCATAGAGATCAGCAGGCGCGTCGCCCTGCTCCACCTTCAAACGTTCGCGCAAGGCCGATATGCCTTCATAAGAATGGCCGGGGATCAGTTTTTGGCCGCCGAAATCCAAAGGTTTTGTGGATTCACCGGCTTCCGCCCGCGCCAGAGCAATCAATTCGGCGCGAAGTTTTTTATAGAGGGCATCCTGTGGCGCCATGGCTTCCATGGCGCCTGACGGGTCATCGGATTTTGCGATGACTTCCAATGCCCCTTGGTAGGCCAGAGACGGACGCCAGTATTTTGCATCTTGCCGGATCGCATTGGGATTCAGGCGCATGCCGTTGATGTCGTGGCCATAGCGCATGACGGCATCACTGACCAGAATTTCGAGACGGTCCGACTGATTGGGATTGTTTGCCTTTAGAAGATCGGCAATTTCATTGATGTGATAGTGAAGCGGATTCAGGCCGTGCGACCAGCTGCGCTGCAGGATTTGCTCCACCTTTTTGGTTTCGGCCAGTTTTGAATTGTTGCCGGTCCATTGCGGCGCATAATTGTGAGCTTCATAAAACGCCTTCAGGGCCACAATGTCGACGACCTCCTTCGCATCCAAAGTATTGACGGTTTCGCGCAGGCTTGCCTTTTGCATCAGGCCGGCAATGATGGGGATGCGGGACATAATGGATTCCGCGGATACAGGCAGAACGGGAAGAATAAGCAATGCGCAAGCACTGGCACATGCCAATAGAGTCAGGCGCTTTTTTATCAGTGGTTTATGAGAGGTCAATTCAGCCATATTTCATAATTGCTTAGCAGGGCTTACGCCCTACCATTGTTACGCCAAAGGATTAAGAGAGGATTAGCACGTGTTCCGATTGTACCAACAATTACGGCGATTGTTGGGTTCATTATATTCCCTTCTCCCTTCGGGGAGAGGGGTTTTTAATACTTCACAAATCGGCGAATATGTGGGTTTCGCTGGCTGCCCCTGGATGGGTCACCGCCCCTTTCACAGCCGGACCCACCAGCTGAGCGTATTTCCACAGGGCGCCGGACTGGTAGTTGTGCTGGCGGGGTTTCCAGGCTTTTTTGCGGTCGGCGAGTTCGGTATCGGAGAGAAGAACGTCCAGCGTGCCTTTATCTGCGTCGATGCGGATCATGTCACCGTCTTTCAGCAGGGCGATGGGGCCACCGACGGCAGCCTCCGGCCCGACATGGCCGATGCAGAAACCGCGCGTGCCGCCGGAAAAGCGGCCGTCTGTGATCAACGCGACCTTGCCGCCTGTGCCCTGCCCGTATAAGGCCGCCGTGGTGGAGAGCATTTCGCGCATGCCGGGGCCGCCTTTGGGGCCTTCGTAGCGGATGATGAGGACATCGCCGTCTTTATATTCGCGTTTTTGCACGGCGGCAAAGCAGGCTTCTTCGGAGTCGAAGCAGCGGGCCGGGCCTTCGAAGACCAATTCCGTCATGCCTGCGATTTTGACGATGGCGCCGTCGGGGGCGAGGTTCCCCTTCAGGCCGACGACGCCGCCCGTCGGGTAGATCGGTTTTTTGACGGGGTAGACCACATCCTGATTTTGCGGGAATTTCACGTCTTTCAGGTTTTCGGCGATGGTCTTGCCGGTGACGGTGATGCAGTCGCCATGGATCAGGCCGTGGTCGAGCAATTCTTTCAGGACGACGCCAACGCCGCCGACATCGAACAAGTCTTTCGCCACGTATTTACCGCCAGGGCGGAGGTTGGCGATATAGGGGGTTTTCTTGAAGATTTCGGCAACGGCGAACAGGTCGAAATCGATGCCTGCTTCGTGTGCGATGGCGGGAAGATGCAAGGCAGCGTTGGTGGAGCCACCTGTCGCGGCGACGATGACGGCGGCGTTTTCCAGGGATTTGCGCGTGACGATATCGCGCGGGCGCAGGCCGGATTTGATAAGTTCAACGACCGCCCTGCCCGAGGCTTCCGCATATTCATCGCGGCTTTCGTAGGGTGCGGGGGCGCCTGCCGAATTCGGCAAAGCAAGGCCCATCGCTTCGGAGACGCAGGCCATGGTGTTGGCGGTGAACTGGCCACCGCAGGCGCCAGCGGACGGGCATGCGACGCATTCGAGTTCGTGCAGGTCTTTATCGCTGAACAGGCCAGCGGCGTGTTTGCCGACGCCTTCGAAGACGTTGACGATATCGACGTCCTGCCCCCGGAATTTTCCGGGCAGGATGGTGCCGCCATACATGAAAACGGACGGCACGTTCAGGCGGACCATGACCATCATCATGCCCGGCAGGGATTTATCGCAGCCCGCGAGGCCCACAAGCGCGTCGTAGCAATGGCCGCGCATGGTCAGCTCAACGGAATCCGCAATGGTATCGCGGCTGGCGAGCGAGGAGCGCATGCCTTCATGGCCCATGGCGATGCCGTCGGTGACGGTGATGGTGGTGAATTCGCGGGGGGTGGCGCCGGAGGCGGAGACGCCTTTTTTGACGGCCTGAGCCTGCCTTGAAAGGGCGATATTGCAGGGCGCGGCTTCGTTCCAGCAGGTGGCGACGCCGACCAGAGGCTGGTGGATTTCCTCCTCCGTCAGGCCCATAGCATAATAATAGGCGCGATGGGGCGCGGATTTGGGGCCTTCGGTGACGTAGCGGGAGACGAGTTTGGATTTATCCCAGCCGCTTTTATGCTTTTTTTCATGATTTGGCATATAATTCTCCTAAGGCTGGGCGTTTATCGAGCATTAAGGTTTATAGGAAAACCGGTTCGAACTCAATTATTAGGCGGGATTGATGGCAGGATTAGTGACCAATTTTATGGCTGCCGCTTCGATCGTCACGACAGCCCATGTCCATCAGGAGGCAGCGTCCGGCCTTGAATTGCTGGCGCGATCCCCTATCCCTGATCTGGTTATCGTGAGCAAGACGGATGTTCCCGAGGAAAACGATAGCTCTTTAACAAAAATAGTAAAAAACGTCGGGTTGACCTATGCCTTTACCAAAGCAGGCGTTGAACGATCGCGTCTTTCGTTAGCATTAAAAATGGCCGAAGTCATAGCAGACCCTAAACAACCATTCTTAGAGAATGGCGGCGCTTTGTTTCTAGGACTTAAAAATATAATTCCTAAACAGTCACAGTTGCTAAATTCTGACCTGTTGAAAAGAATCACGGATGTATACGAAGACATCGATAAAGGCATGATTGTATATGACCCCAAAGACGACGGATTTGCAAAAGGGGCAAGTGGACTTAAGGGCGCTTCCAATACATTTATACCTGGCACAGAAGAAGACCTAATTGCTCTAAAACTTGCTCATGAGGCTGGCCATGCCGTAGCAGGACGTTCAGAACAAAAAGCCGACCAGTTCGCATTTGAAAGCTATCAAAATGCAGTTAGCGCCGGCCAGCCATTAAGCCTGGATTTTCTGCATTCTTTTCGTGCCATGCGCACAATATACGATATGAGTACAAATCCGAACGACACTGCACTTGATAAACACACATATGCAAGCATGAACAACTTCCAATGGGAGAAAGACACCGAACGCTTTTCGGATGAAATGACGCCGGAGCAGTATAGACAGGCCGTCACTTCCGTCCAAAATATGCTGTATGAAAAGGCGGGTATATCTTTAGAAACACCCAAAATGAGACTCAATTCCCTGGATATGCTTTTCCCTTCTTCTATTCTATCCGATGCAAACAAGCAGAAAATAGCTTTGGCCGATACGCCTGAAGAGCAGGCAAAAATTATGGATCAGGCGCATTTGTCAGCAGAACAAAAAAGCCTGTATTTTGAGGACACAAAAAACAGACAAATAGATTTGGGCTATAATGCAGCAATACCATACCAACCTGAGCTGGCTTATAACGCCGCCCTGCAAATACAGTCGGAAATTGAAAAAAGAGGGAATGAAACAGAGAAACTCTTTTTGAAACGCTACATTGAAGCTGCCCAACGATACCAGCCGGAATTGTTTGGCGTTCAAGATGCCGACAGAAAATCCAACACGCCTGTTACGGATCGGGGGATTACGTTGATGCAGGTGAAGCACCCTGCACCGGCCCCGTTGCCGACGAACTGATTTCAGGAGCCGATGCCGCCCATTTATAATTTTTGATTTATTGATTTATTTGTCATATAATACATAAAGTGATGAAATGAGGGTTTTTAAAATATGCGTAAACCGATCAATGCATTGATGGCTGGCGTTGCCATGATAGGCGCGGCCTTTTCAACCGCTGCCGACGCGGATGAATTCAGTACGGAATATCTTACCAAGCCGCAAGCCAATGAAGACTATAAAGACCCGTCAAAACCCATGAACGGCGCCGTGCTTAATTACGGCCTGACCATGCCAAACGGTGACACGATTATAAATCTGAATACAGCCCGTTCCAGAAACCTTCCCAAGCTTGGGAGTAATTCACATTTCCAATGTGTCACACCGAAAGAAAGCTCATTGACCCAATGTTTTCAACTACCCTTAACTGGAACAAGTTCTAATTATTCTTTTGTACCGGGCGATGGCAAGCGCCCCGTTTATGAAAGCATGCATGCGGCCGGTCGCATAGATACAGGTAAAGGAAAATTTGAAGTTTCGGCACAACCTGACACAGATCAAGGCACAGTCTCATGTCCGGGTGAAAGCGATTTCAACCTGGGTGCGCTTACATCAGAACAACTTACAAAAATGGAAGAAAATATTGCCTCGGGCAAGGTACAATTCAAGCTTCTACCTGACCAGTTTGGCGAACCGGCGGCTTATAAACTTTCCAATGGACAATATCTTGTTATTCTTCACAATCTGACACACTGGGGGGAAAATATAGATAATGACGTCCAAGTCTGGATGGGTGGGCCTGATTCCATGCGCCAGTTGGGAGGACGGTTTACTGAAGGTAAGCGTTACGGTATTGATACTGAAGCAGGCTTCCTGAGTTTTGTTACGCCGGATGCACAAGGTGCCAACGAATTCAAACCCAATTTTAATGGCGAAGCCGTGCAACAGGTTTTTGGCCCCGCGCTAAACAAGCTGATCAATGACCTGAGTATGAATGCCGCCACCAAATATACGTTTGTCAATCCGTGCACCAGCATGGCGCCGGGCTTCTAAAGCCCCTGTGCCGCAACAGGCGCGTTCCGTTCCTCAACCGCGTAGAGCATGGAGTCCAGGTCGTTGCGGAAGGCTTGTCCATCCGCAATGAAGGGAACAGCTGTGATACGGCTGCCCGTGCCGGTCATGACGACGATGGCGTAACTGAAAACCCGCCCCGCGGGGGTCCATTCCAGTTCAACGCTTTCGATACGGTTCAGGCGCATCTGTACCGTGTCGATGGTGAGGATGCCGCGACGGATCAGGACACGTTTATCGGTCAAGATCAGCATCAGGTTTTGTTTGGTGAGATAGGCAAAGATCAGCATGATCGCGGAGACCAGCAACATGAAGAGGCCGAGGTTGAAAACCAGAGGCATCAACAGCAGGATCACCGCGAAGATCAACACAGCGATGCCCTTCCAGTAAATAGCGGGCGAAACGCGGGCGGTGCGCACCAAGCGTTCGTCGGGGTGCAGCAGTGTGGAGACATCAGGCCCGGCGACAGCTTTACGTGGATCGGCCATCTGAGGCAGGATCACTTCGCCCACGCCCATGCCGCGGATCATCAGGCGGCCATAGCCGAGAAGACGGCCGCCGATGGTTTGCAGCACGTTGATGCCTTCAATGCGGTCAATGCTCATCTCCCCCACGTTACGGGCGACGAGGCCGCGTTTATAGACGATGCGGGAGGTTGTGACGGCCATTTCGGTGGTGGCGCGGATCACCATCATGCTGGCGAAGTGGAGAAGGCCGAAGATCAATACAAGAAATGCGCCCAAGCGGATGCCGGGATGGATTTCCTGGACCATGCCCAGCGTGGTCGTGGATGCGAAGCCGCCGAAAAAATGGCCCCTGATATAAATCGCGGCGCAGATCACGGCGACACAACCCAGCAGGCCCCAGATAATCCCCATGAAAGCCTGGAGCGTATACATCCAGTGGAAATGGCCGACATGCACCAGCTCCTCACCCGGAGTCAGGGATTGCTGGACATAGAGCATGGCTTTATTCGTCCCCTAAGGAAATACCGAGCGCCCTTGCAGTATGCACGAGTGTGCCGTCCAAATCCACCTGCTGATAGGCCTTGATGGCGTCCTCAATCGCGACATCGGTAACCTGGCGGTTCTGCCACGCGACCATGCGCCCGAACTTTCCGTCGCGAATCAGGTCGACCGCGTGAACGCCAAGGGCCGAGGCCAGGAGGCGGTCGTTATAGGTCGGCTGGCTGCCGCGCTGGACGTGACCGAGGACCGTGACCCGGGTCTCCGACCCGGTCATGTCGGCGATCTGCTTACAAAGGTAATGGCCGATACCGCCGTAACGGGTTTCCCCGCCCTCATAAGCGATTTCGAGCTTGCCGCCATCGGGGGTTTTGACCGCTTCGGACACAACAACCAATGCGAAGTTGCGGCCGGATTCCTTGAGATCGCGGATTTTGCGGGCGATATGTTCGATTTTGTATTCGACCTCCGGGATCAGGATAACATCCGCGCCGCCAGCAATACCGGCGGAGAGCGCGATGTGACCCGCGTCACGACCCAGGACTGCCCGCACCCTGACACGGTCATGGCTGGCGGCGGTGGGGTGCAGGCGGTCCAGCGCTTCAGGTGCAACCGACACAGCGGTATCGAAACCGACGGAGGTTTCGGTGGCTCCCAGGTCGTTGTCGATGGTCTTCGGAATGCCAACCATTTTCAGGCCGCCCTGGTCGGCGAGCTTTTTCAGGATGGCGAAGCTGCCGTCCCCGCCGATGCCGATGATCGATTCGACGCCAAGCTCCTTAAACCCGCCGATGATTTTTTCGGACAGGTCGCGCGTGGAACCGTCTTTCATCGGGAAGCTGAACGGATTGCCGCGGTTTGTGGTGCCAAGGATGGTGCCGCCCATGCGCATAACCGTGCCGGTCATATCGTTCGGGTGCAGGATGCGGAAAGCCGGCGGATCGCGCAGCAAACCGGCAGTACCGTTCAGGATACCCACGGTCTCCCAGCCCAGCAGATGCGCCCGGTGGACCGCCGCACGGATCGCCGCGTTCAATCCCGCACAATCTCCGCCGCTTGTCAGAATCGCAATTCTTTTCTTAGCCATGGCTTGTATCGCCGCTCCTGCTTCAGTTTTGTTATTTACATAAAATCAATATGTTGTACGATTCAACATGCCATGAAAGTAAAACATTTGGCGGAAAATACAATTCTTATTATCAAACAAGGCATTATCTGTTATAATAAAAAACCTTGTTATTTTGACAGAATACGGACAAACGGCGCAATGGAAGACGAAGACGACCTCCGCGAAAAGCTTGCTGACCTTAAGCTTGAGCACAGGGACCTGGATGATACCATCAATATCCTTATGGCGCGCCAACCCGTCGATTTTATCCAATTGCAGCGGCTGAAAAAGCGTAAGCTGACCCTGAAAGACATGATCCAGAAGCTGGAGTCGGGCCTTCTCCCCGACATTATCGCTTGACCAGCGTCGGCGTCATCATGGGATCCCAGTCCGACTGGGAAACGATGAAGGAAGCGGTCGCCATCCTGGAAGAATTCAAAATACCGCACGAAGTCAAAATCGTTTCCGCGCACCGCACGCCGGAGAGGATGGTTGAATACGCGAAAACGGCGCGGGACCGGGGACTGAAAGTCATTATCGCGGGCGCAGGCGGCGCGGCGCATTTGCCGGGGATGGTTGCGGCCCTAACCACCCTGCCCGTTCTGGGCGTCCCGGTGGAGAGCAAGTTCAATAATGGGCTGGACAGCCTGTTGTCGATTGCGCAGATGCCGGGCGGGATTCCGGTGGCGACGCTGGCTGTGGGAAAAGCGGGCGCGAAGAATGCCGGGTTGCTGGCGGTGGCAATTCTGGCAATTTCCGATCAAAAATTAGCAAAAGAACTGGAAGAGTTCCGCAAGAATCAGACAGATAAAGTTACCGATGCTCCATGTTGAATTTTACATAATCTCCAGCCCGCCGCGTTGCGGTGGTATCCACGATCCCTCCGCTACGCTGCGGGATGACAGTTTATCGCGATTTTCATGATCACAAAAACCCTTGGCATCCTTGGCGGCGGGCAGTTGGGGCGCATGAGTGCGCTGGCGGCGGCGCGGCTGGGGGTCAGGGTTCATATTTATAATGATGTGATGGATTGCCCGGCGGCGGCAGTTTCGATGAAGACATTCGCAGGGGCCTGGGATGACAAGACATCCCTGAAAGCCTTCGCGGACAGTGTCGATGTCATTACCTATGAATTCGAAAACATCCCGGTTGAGACGGTACGGTTTCTGCAGACGCTGAAACCTGTGTGGCCCGATGACAGGTTGCTGGAGATCGCGCAGCACCGGGCGACGGAGAAGCAGTTTCTGAATGACATTGGCATTCAGACGGCGGGATGGGCAGCCATCCATGGGCCAGAAGATATTGCACCAGCGGCTCAAAAACTGGGGGGAAGCGGGTTTATTTTAAAAACGGCACGCTTCGGATATGATGGCAAAGGTCAGGCGCATTTCAAGGCCGGCGATAATGCGGACGCAATATGGAAGACGCTGGGCAGCCAGGAGCTTGTCATTGAATCCAAAGTGGATTTTGCCTATGAGGTATCCATGATTGTCGCGCGAGACAAGACCGCTCAGACGGCGCTGTATGGGCCGGTATTGAACCATCATAAAAATGGGATCCTGGACCAGAGCATCGTCCCTGCCCCGGTTTCATCGCATGTTGAAAACGTTGCACGTGAAACGGTGCGGCAGCTGGCGGATGCCATGGACCTGGTCGGGGTGCTGGCGCTGGAAATGTTCGTGACCCGGGATGACAAGATCATCGCCAATGAAATCGCGCCGCGCACGCATAACTCCGGGCACTGGACCATTGATGCCTGCGCCTGTTCGCAGTTTGAACAGCATGTCAGAACCGTCTGCGGCATGCCGGTCGGTGACCCAGCGCGGCATTCGGACGCGATGATGCACAATCTGATCGGCGCGGATGCGTTAAGCGCCGGGGACTGGCTGACCAAGCCGGGCGCCTGCCTGCATTTGTATGGCAAAGGTGAAGCGCGGGATGGACGGAAAATGGGGCATGTGACCGTGTTGCAGGCGCACACGACTTGATTCGATATTTATTCACCACTAAAATGCCTTAAAAAGGCATGCAGGGCATGGGAAACGTCGTTTCATTTCAAGAGCGTGCGATCAAGCGATTGCAACAAGATCAGTCCATTCAGGTCATGCTTTATGGCGCGGCCCGGGAAGATGCGCTCTTCGTATCATCTGTGTCACCAGACCATGCGGCGATTAAAATACTCAAGCAAAGCTCCACCTACAAATTCATGAGCGCGGTTGCGGCAAATTCACTGCATAAAGCGCGGTTCAGGAAAATATCGAACCGCCGAAAGATTTTAACAAGCGTGGTTATTTTGCATTTCCCGAGGAACCACAACGCGCGCGATTTGTGACATCAGCGCATTTATGCCGGTCTTACGAGATTGCAATGAAGCTGGGGACGAAAAACAAGGTCGATTTCCGTATACCGGATTCAGAAGGTCACCTTCCCCTCTATTTCATTGCCCGTTATGCGCTGGATAAAGATGTTATTCCGTATCTTTGTCGCCAATTCAATATCAATGCGCGAGACAGCGGACGCCCATGCGGCATTGGACTAAGCCCTTTTGACGCGCCGTTATTCAGGGCCATTAAATATTCCAACATTCACGCCCTGCAGGGCCTCGCCTCGCCATATCTTCATGGCGGCGCGCTGGATCTGGACAAAACCAATGAACTTAAGCTGACACCGCTTATTTATGCAGTCCTGTTGGCCGAAGAAGGCGTTCAGCAGCTGCAAAACGGAGAGATAAGCCAGACCGCATTAAACCGAAAACTGTGGGTGGTACGGTTTCTGGCATCCAAGCCAGAGATTAACCCTGCAAAAATAGACCCAGATGGCTGGAGTGCCGACGATTTTGCCAGAAATCCAAAAGTACGGGAGGCCTTGCATCAAGGGTTCACCAACCGAATGCAAACCTTGATACAGATGCAGATATATTGATCATCAAATTTTCCTGTTTTTATAGGCCCTTGTAGAGTATTTGGCATAGTGGTATTTTTATTCAGTAAAATTTTAAAAACCCTATCCGGATATTTTCCATGACAGCGAAACCAAAAGCCATGCCTGCGGCAGCAACCCGCTCCGAGTCCGATTCCTTTGGCGACATCAATGTGCCCGCCGATCATTACTGGGCGGCGCAGACGCAGCGGTCGTTACAGAATTTCGATATTGGCGAGGAGAAGATGCCGGGCACGCTGGTGCGGGCGTTTGGCATTCAGAAACTGTCCGCGGCGCGGGCGAATATGGATCTGGGGATTTTGAGCAAGGATCTGGGGGATGCCATCCTGCAAGCCGCCGAAGAAGTGATCAGCGGGGCGATGGCGGCGGAATTTCCGCTGGCGGTGTGGCAGACGGGATCGGGCACGCAGACGAACATGAACGCCAACGAAGTGATCGCGGGGCGCGCCAATGAAATCATCACAGGGACGCGCGGCGGGAAAAAGCCCGTGCATCCGAACGACCATGTGAATATGAGTCAGTCGTCCAATGACAGTTTCCCGACGGTGATGCATATCGCGGCCGCGGAGGCCGTGCACAAACATATGCTGCCCGCACTGGAGCGATTGCACAAAAGCCTGAATGAAAAGGCGAAGGCGTTCAACGATATCGTCAAAATCGGCCGGACGCATTTGCAGGATGCGACGCCGATCACGCTGGGCCAGGAATTTTCCGGCTATGCCAAGCAGATTGAATGGGGCATTGCGCGCGTGAAAGCCGTGCTGCCCCGATTGCTGCAGCTGGCGCAGGGCGGCACGGCGGTCGGCACGGGCATCAATTGCAAAATCGGGTTTGACAAGAAATTTGCCGCGCATGTTGCGAAAGTCACAGGACTGGATTTTGTGACGGCGGAGAACAAGTTCGAGGCGCTGGCGTCGCATGACACGATGGTGGAATTGTCGGGCGCACTGAACGTGCTGGCGACATCGCTGATGAAGATTGCCAATGATATTCGCCTGCTGGGTTCCGGCCCGCGTTGCGGGATCGGGGAATTGCTGCTGCCTGAGAACGAGCCGGGATCGTCGATCATGCCGGGCAAGGTCAACCCGACGCAATGCGAAGCCATGACGATGGTGTGTTCGCAGGTGATGGGCAACCATGTAACGGTGACGATCGCGGGCAGCAACGGGCATTTTGAATTGAATGTGTTCAAGCCGGTGATTATCTTTAACGTGCTGCAGTCGCTGCGCCTGCTTTCGGATTCCTGTAACAGCTTTGTTACGCATTGCCTGGACGGGATCGAGCCGAACCGGGAGCGGATTAATAAATTGCTGCATGAGAGCCTGATGCTTGTCACGGCGCTGAACCCGCATATCGGGTATGATAACGCAGCAAAGATCGCCAAGAAGGCGCATAAGGAGCATACGACATTGAAAGAGGCGGGCATTGCGCTCGGGCTTTTGACGGCTGAGCAATTCGACCAATGGATTAAACCCGAAGATATGATCAAACCAGGATGAATATGATTAAAAAATCGATGCGCCTTGCAGGGCATGAAACCAGTATTCTGCTGGAGGCGGAATTCTGGACGGAGCTGAGCGCGTTTGCAGAGAAGAGGAATGTTTCACTGACCACGCTGGTCGAGGAGATTGATGCGCGGCGGAAGAACGATGACAATCTGGCGAGTTGTCTGCGGCTTTATGTGCTGAAGAATTTGAAGTTTATGATTAAGTGACTTTTCCCCCTTCTCTTCATAGAAAAGAAGTTTTTAACACGAAGATCACGAAGCTTTAGCAACTTTTTATTTGCGTTAAAATTATCCTTAAATTCCAGATGTCATCCCGGCGAAAGCCGGGACCGGGTAAGCGTAGCGCACGATGTTAACCCGGTCCCGGCTTTCGCCGGGATGACAATTTGGATAGATGGACTTGGAATAGTTATAACCCTTCGCTGAAAAAAGGGAAATTTACTGCCCGGTAATCGCGTTCTGAAGCATGTCTTTCATAACATCTTCGGCATCCGGTTTTTTCTCCTCCGCCGAAGCGGCGGGAGGGGGTGCGGGTGCGGCTGGAGGGGTGGGATCGGCTGGTGGTGTTGTAGCAGGCGGTGTTATGACAGGCGTGGCGTCGGGGACGGTGTTCGGTGCGGCGGCTGTGGGCGCTACCGGAGCCGGTTCAGGTGCTGGGGCAGCAGCCGGTGCGGCTGCTGGAACAGGAGCCGGAGCCGCAACGGGGGCTGCGACAGGCACGGCAGCTTTCTGCGGCAGGCCCAGCAAATTGCCCAGGCCGGTTTTCTGGAGGACGCCTTTTTTGTCCAGCTTGTCGATCAGCTGGTCCTGCAGCTTATTGCCGTATTGCTGCATGAAATAGTTTTCCATCGCGCCTTTGCCGAAGGTCTGGCCGGGGTTATCCAGCGGGCCTTTGAACACCACTTTCAAAGCGGGGGGCGGTTTATCCTTGGGTTCGGCCAGGGTGATGGTGCTTTCAAGGTCGACGGTCCAGAGCGGGAGGTTGACCTTGCCAGCCGTGTCGACATCGGCATCCATGCCGTCCAGTTTCATCTTGTCGAAATTAATGACGCCTTCGGTGATGGTGAAGGCTCCGTCGAGTTTATCGAACTTCGTCGAGCCGCCGGAGGTTGCGGAGCCAAGGATGCCCGCGAAATTTTCCTTCATGCTGCTGGAGGGCTGCGCAAAGGTGCGGGACAGGCGGGCGAGGTCGAAGCCGTCGAACTGGATGTCGCCGCCTTTCATAGTTCCCTTCCCCGCCAAAGCGAAGATCAGAGCGGCAGGGCTGAGGCCCGTGCTGTTGACGTCGGCGTTCACGCTGACATTACCGCGGGCGCGGATCAGTTTGGAGCCACTGAAGGACTGGACGAAGGATTCAAGCGAGACGTTGTCCAGGGCGAAGGTGGCATTGGCGGTGACAGGCTGGCGCGGCTGGGGTGAAGAAGCCAGCTTGCCATTGATGGTCACATGGCCGCCATACATGCCGCCGTTCAGCTTGCTTAGGGTCAGCGTGCCGTCTTTCAGGTCGAAATCCATGGCGGCGTTGGTGAATTGCCAGTTGCCATAGGACGCGTTGCCAGCCGTGGCCTTAATGCTGGCGTTCCATTTGCGCATCCAGTCGGTGTTGATGGCGTCGCGGGACCAGCGGGCATCGCCACTGGCTTTGGAGGCCGATGTCGGGCGGATTTCGACGGTTTTGTCGGACGTCGCTTCCGCGCCGAGCAATTTGTCCATTGGCAGCGTATCGAATTGCAGCGCGGCAGTGATGGACGGCACGGCGCCGGACATGTCGGCCTTCAGCTCGCCGGTCATGGTGGACGGGCCGACGGTCACTTTTAAATCCTTGAACGTGTAAACCTTACCCTGGCGCTGCATGGTGGTGAAAACATCCAGGTTTTTGGAGATGTCGATGCTGCTGCGGAAATCCGGGCTGTACATGCGCGCGAGTTCAACGTAGTTCGGATGACGCAGGCGGAAGGTCAGGTCGCTGACGCTTGGTTCAGTCAGAAGGTCAGACAATGCGCCTTGCGCCTCCAGTGACCCTTTCAGCGCTTTCACATTCGCGGTGAAGCCGAGTTTATCCGCCTGCCCTTTCAGGGCCGCGACCAATTCGGCGGAACCGACATTGGCGGGCATGCCGGAGGCCTGGACCTTAAAGGTTTTCAAGAGGAGATCGGCATTGGGCGTCTTGCCGCTTACGTTGACATCAATCCCGGCTAAAGTGTTGACATCGGCAACCGTGCCGACGGCGTTCAACGTGTTGCCCTTTTCATCCTGGAAACCGGCGGTGTCGATGGTCAGAGTGTTGCCGGTCAGCCTACCCTTGGCGCGGACATTGGCGTAATCGTTTTCGGCGTAATGAAGGCTGCGGATGGAGGCGGCCAGATCCAGGTCAAACGGCAGGCGGATGCTTTTGGCGATGCCGGCGATATCGGCTTTTTTAGGTTTTTCGGCGGTCGCGGCCTCCTGGCCCATTTCGGGTTTCAGGCGTTTCATCCAGGCATCGGCATCCAGTTTTTCGGCGCTGACATTCAGGCCAATGGCGTTGCGCGCGCCGTTGCGGCCAGGCGTGTAGGACGCGCTGAAGATCAGCGGGGTATCGAGAATGGTCAGCGTGCCTCCATCGGCCTTTACGGTCGTGGGCGTGACCGTGCCCTTGGCGTCGACAGACAGGGTGCTGGACAAAATATTGCCCGCGCTTTTCAAGGTTTCAGGCGGAATAAAACCGGCGAGGGTCTTGCGCGGATCACTAGCCTCCAGCTGCATACGATAGTTCAATGTTGGCTGAGTCAGCGTGATGCCGTTGCCGCCATCAGCCTTCACAGAATTCGCATAGTCGAAATCAAACATGCCGCCCAGCTTGCCGTTTCCGGGTAACACAGCTTTAAAATCACCTTTGAAGTTTTTTGCAGCCAGTTCGGTGTTCAGGCTGACATCATTGATGGCTTGCCCTTTGAAGACTACAGATTTCAGGCCAACCGCAACCCGCCCTGTGAAGGGCGCAGGTAAGGACAGTTTAGCAGGGATGAAATCATTCGCCGCAAGGGCAACATTGCTGGTTTCCTTGCCATTCGGCTTTGGCGGGGCCAGAAACGCGTCAAGATTCACCGCTTTATCGGAAGACAGGTCGACCTGCACATTGATGGGCGATTGCTTCAGGCCGGTCAGGACGATGCTGCTATCCAGTTCCAGATCGCCAAAACCAATTTGTGCGTTTTTCAAGGAAAAATTTTCGGATGAGGCGGTCAGCAGGCCTTTCGCCTTTACAGGTTTATCGAGGCTGGTCGGCCGAGTTTTGACGAAAGGCATTATGGCCGCGCCGAGGTTATCGGTTTCGAAGCCGATCTCGCCCTGCACTTCATAGGGCGCTTTCAGGCCCGCGACGCCGGAGAAATCGAGTTTCGTGTGGGTCGATGGTAAAGCCAGTTTAGCCTGGACGGAGACATTGTCCGCGCCCTTGGCGATTTTGCCGGTTTTGCCTTCCAGTTCGATTTTTTCCTTATTGTAGACCAGGCTGCCATCCACGGCATATGGCCCGAACAGCGTGTCGCCTTTCAAGGACAGATCAATAGAATCCGCGGCATAAGACGCGTTGGTGCGTTTATCCTGAAAATGGATTGAGCCATCCTTGATCTTTACGGATTGCAGTTTGATTTTGTCGGACATCGACGCCTGGGGTTGGGGAGTGCTGCCTTGAGCGCCCTGCTGTTCCTTCAGTTTCGGCGTCATCCAGGACGGCGTGCCGTCCTGCCCGATGGAAACGTTGAACACCGGCTTGTCGAGGGTGATGCTGCTGATATTGATATCGCCGTGCAAGAGCGGCAGAAGCTGGACGCTGATCGCGGCGCGTTCCAGGGTCAGAAGCGTTTCACCGCCCTGCTCCTTCGGGGTTTTGACGTTTAGACCATCCACCGAGACGTGCGGAAACGGCAGGATGGAGAGCTGAAGCGGTCCCTGGATTTCATAATCGTGACCGGTCGCGTTTTCCAATTGCCCGACAATCTGGCCCTTGTATTTGTTCCAGTCGACAAAGCTTGGGGCTGCCAGGGCCGTGCCCAGCAATAATGCCACAACGCCGCCGCCAATGAGAATTTTGCGCTTCACGATCCAATATCCTTTGTTCTGTAGGATGATAGTGGCAAAAGACTGCGTCGGAAAAAAGTCCTTTTTCGGGCATTGGGGGAGTTATTCGGTTTACATACCTTACATCGTCATCCCGGCGAAGGACCCACGCGTTTCCCAACACAACGAAAGATAACGGTCATAGAGCCACTCTATGACCGTTATCTCCCTTTGTTTCTGACCGCACCATTGTATGGGTCTCGGCCTTCGCCGGGATGACGGTATGTAAGTGGGTTATCGATCAATATCAGGCCGACGATATATGGGGCAAGCGGTTTGAAAATTTCAAACAAAGCGCCTTTATTTTCGTTCACGAAATTCCGAATGTTTTGTGATGTTTCCATGATTTGCAGGCTTGGAACATAATACATCATCTTTTCTCCTGTTCATTAATAAATTAGTCACCATGCCGCTCGCGGAAACGGGTAATAGCGCTCAAGAGGTCTTCGAGTTTGGGGCTGACGAGGTTTTCGAGGCTTTGGCGTTTGGCAGGGGGAAGAGAGGCGAAGATATTGGCGTACATGTTGTGAATGGTGTCGAGCATTTCCTCGATCGTTCCGGCCTTGCCCAGCAAGGCGTTGCTGCTAAGCGGTAGGCGCTTGATCAGCATGCCGACGATGGCACGGATGGTGGGGTCTTTTTTCAGTTTTTAAATTCAGGGTTTCACGGGTCAGGACGATGACGTTGGTATCCTCAGCCGCCTCCACGGTCGCAGTGCGGAGACCACCGACGGTCAGGGCCATTTCGCCGAAAATCTCACCTGCTTCGAGTTTGCCGAGTTCGACGCGGACATTTCGGGCATCTTCGGTGTAGACCTTTACGGAGCCGGACTGGACCAGGAACGCCTCATCACCAAAATCGCCTTTCTGGACGATGATTGTGCCGGCTGGGACAAAGCGGCGTTCGAAGACACCATCTGAAGGAGGGGGAGCATTCATGATTAAATCCTCTTAGGTCATATACTGGCCGCCATTGGCGGTGATGGTTGAGCCGGTGATGAAGGAAGCTTTGTCGGAGGCGAGGAAAGAGGCGATCTCGGCGATTTCTTCCGGCTTGCCCATGCGCGCAGCGGGGATCTGGCGGATGATGGAGTCCAGGACTTCCTGTTTCATCATGCCGGTCATGTCGGTTTCGATGTAGCCGGGGCAGATCATGTTGACGGTAATGCCCTTCGCGGCGCTTTCGAGTGCGAGGGCCTTTGTGAAACCGGTCATGCCTGCCTTGGCGGCGGCGTAATTGGTTTGGCCGAACTGGCCCTTCTGGCCGTTGATCGAACCGATATTAATGATGCGGCCTTTATTGCGTTCGCGCATGAGATTGATAACGGCGCGTGACATGTTGAAGCAGGAGGTCAGGTTGGTATCCAGAACCGTGCGCCAACTGGCTGCGTCCATTTTATGCAGCACGCCGTCCTTCGTGATACCGGCATTGTTTACCAGCACAGTAACGGGGCCCATTTCTTTTTCAATTTGCTGCACCACGGACTGACAGGCATCGAAGTCGCCGACATCAGCCTTGAAGGTTTTCGCGCCCGTTTCTTTTTCGCATTTTTTTGCGGCGTCTTCATTGCCGAAATAGATGGCGGCGACGGCGTACCCATCGCGCACAAGAACCTTTGTAATATCGAAGCCGATGCCGCGCGTGCCGCCGGTTACAATTGCAACATTTTTCATGGATCAGGACACTTTCTTCAGTTCAAGCGCAGCATCACGTTCGACGCACATGGCGATGCCCATGCCGCCGCCGATGCACAAAGTAGCGAGGCCTTTTTTTGCATCGCGCCGCGCCATTTCGTGCAGCAAAGTCGTCAAAACACGCGCACCCGATGCACCGATCGGATGGCCGATGGAGATGGCACCGCCGTTTACATTGACGCGCGCGGGATCAAGATTCAGTTCCTTCATGACGCAGCAGGCCTGCGCAGCAAAGGCTTCGTTGGACTCAACCAGATCGAGATCCTTTACGGACCATCCGGCTTTTTCAAGCGCGCGTCTGGATGCGGGGATGGGGCCTGTGCCCATGACGGCGGGATCGACGCCCGCGGTCGCCCAGGAGCGGATGGTGGCGAGAACCGGCAGCCCCCTCTTCTTCGCTTCGCTGGCGCGCAACAGGACGACGGCGGCGGCGCCGTCATTGATGCCGGAAGCATTGCCCGCGGTGACGGTGCCATCGGATTTGAATGCGGGGCGGAGTTTGGAGAGGCTGTCCGCCGTGACGCCGGCGCGGGGGAATTCATCATTGGCGACGACGACGTCTTCCTTTTTGCCCTTGATGGTGACGGGGACGATTTCGGCCTTGAACTTGCCGTCCTTGATGGCGGCTTCGGCCTTGTTCTGGGAGGATGCGGCGAAATTGTCCTGATCGGCGCGGGTCACCTGGTATTTTTCGGCGATGTTTTCGGCAGTGTTGCCCATGTGGTAGCCGTTGAAGGCATCCCACAGGCCGTCCTTGATCATGGTATCGACCATTTCGGCATGGCCCATTTTGGTGCCGTTGCGCAGGTTCATGCAGTGGGGCGACAGGCTCATGTTTTCCTGACCGCCCGCGACGACGATCGTGGCGTCGCCGTTCATGATGGCCTGAAGACCCAGGGAGACGGAGCGGAGGCCGGAGCCGCAGACCTGGTTGACGGTCATCGCCGTGCGTTCCTGCGGGATGCCTGCCGCCATGGCCGCCTGCCTTGCCGGGTTCTGGCCGCATCCGGCGGTGAGGACCTGGCCCATCAGGACTTCGTCGACTTCGTCCGCCCTGACCTTTGCGTCATCCAGCGCGGCCTTGATGGCCGTGGCGCCGAGGATATGGGCGTGCACGCCGCTCAGGCCGCCGCCGAAACTGCCAACGGGGGTGCGCTTTGCGGAGACGATAACGACGGGGTCGGTCATGGGGTCCTCTTACTATTTTGTATATATATGGGCGCTGTCCGCATTATTGACAATTATGGGGATTTTACAAGATGGGGATTTTTCTCATTCTTGTCATCCCTGCGAAAGCAGGGATCTTTTGCGGCCAGGCCGAATATTGCGATTGAGCCTGACGGGGATCCCCGCTTTCGCGGGGATGACATGAAAATTCAGGATGACAGGAAAGTGGAGACTGGAAGCCAGATTTCTTTTTCGGCCCTGCTGCCCGCCATCATGCCGATATGGCCGGTGTCGGGGCTCAGGATGACAGGGTTTCTGAATACCGATTGTATGGCTCGGGCGGAGTCATAGGGGACAAGGCGATCCTTGCGGGCGGCGACGATGATGGCCGGATGCGGCAGGGTTGTGCGGGAGAGGGCCAAGCGGTTTTCGCCGTACCAGTCATTGATACAGGCATGGGCGAGGCCGGAGGGCAGATCGACGCCGTCATTCAGCCAGTCTTCCACCGCCACAAACAGTTTGGCTTTCGCGCTGCTTTGATCCATTTCGGCGAAGGCTGCGAATTTTTCGGCGGCGCGGTCGGCATTCATGGCGGCAAAGACGGACTGGATCCAGGCCTGCGGCAGATATCCGCGCTCCGCCATGGATTGCAGCGCTCCAGGCGTTCCGGCGGCGATATGGCTGAGCATTTTGCGGTCGCCTGCGTGGAAATCCCATGGCGTGCCGAGCAATGCGATCTTCCCGACACGCGCTGGTGTGGTTTGCAGCGCCTTCATCAGGAGTACGCCGCCCATGCAATAGCCGAGCGCATGGACGGGGGCGCCGGATTCTTCGTGCAAAAATTTTAACGCCGGGAGAAGCCTTTCCCGCACAAGGGTATCGCAATCCTTCAGACCGTTATCCAGACGCGGTTCGCCCCAATCCAAGAGGACAGGGTTCAGGCCTTTTTGCGCGAGATGGCGCATGAAGGATCTTTTGGGAAGAAGGTCGAGAATGGCCGAGCGGTTGATCAAAGACGGGATCAAAACGACCATTTGGCCGGATTTTTTTTTGTCTTCATGCTGCAAAAGCGTGACCTGGCCGCCCTGCCAGATTTTTTCATATTTTGGAATTGTGCGGCGAAAATCATGCGCCTGATACTGGCGGATGCCCTGCAGCATGCATTCGAGGTCGCGTTCATTGAAGACGCCGCTGGCGTGAAGCCTTTGATATTCCGCGATTGCCAGGCCGATATGCAGGCTTAACGGATATGGCCCCCTGCGCCATTCAGCAGAAAACTCTTCTGATTTCATATTCCCGCCAGATGTCATGATCAGGCTACTATAGGTAGCTTCTTACAAAATTTCCACGATACTCTTTCCGTGGTGCAAAAATTGTGCATAATGGTCGGCAGTTTCTAACACAATTATCGCAACATAGAGGGCATGAAAATGGCCAGCGCAAGAACCCGTCAGGACAAGGATAAACCCACCGTCATCAAGAAATACGCCAACCGCCGTTTGTACGACACCGGCCGCAGCAGTTACGTGACGCTGGACGATTTGTGTATCATGGTGAAGGAACAACGTGAGTTCGTCGTATATGACGCCAAGACCGGTGAAGACCTGACCCGCTCGGTCATGACACAAATTATTGTCGACCAGGAATCAAAGGAAGGCCAGAGCATGCTGCCTACCAGCTTCCTGCGCCAGCTGATCAGTTTCTACGGCGACAGCCTGCAAGGCCTGATGCCGAATTACCTGGAACAGGCGATCAACGCCTTCACCAGCAACCAGGAACAGTTCCGCAAGCAATTCGGCGCGATGCCGAATATGCCCAATATGCAGAACATGATGAACCCGATGACCGCCATGGAAGAGATGAGCCGCAAGAACATGGAAATGTTCCAGAATGCGATGCGCGCCTTTACGCCGTTCGCAGCGGGCGGCGCGAAACCGAATGGCGCGGGCGCAGGTAAAGCATCCCCCTTCCCCGGCAAAAGCCAGGATGATGAGAAGATCCAGGCGCTGAAGAAGAATATTGCTGAGATGGAACGCGAACTGAACCGGTTGTCCGGGCAGGATTAAAGCTTATCCCCATTGTCGTCATCCCGGCGAAGGCCGGGATCCATGCAATGGTGCAATTAGAATTTAGGGAAATAACGGTCATAGAGCGCATCTCTATGACCGTTATTTCCTTTTATGGGGTTGAGACAGTGTATGGATCCCGGCCTTCGCCGGGATGACGACGTGCGGGGCGTTAAAAGTAACTATACGTTCGCGTGGTTTCGTATTCATTCGTGGGGATGAAGTCGAAGGAGATTTTGCGGTGGTTGTGTTCCTTGGGCAGCCAGACGCGCTCGACTTGCGGGAAGCCGTAGACGTAGCCCTGCACCATGTTGACGCCGCGATTGGCCAGCAGGCGGGCATCGGCCAGGGTTTCAGCGCCTTCGGCAACCGTTTGCATGTTAACGCCGGATGCCAGTTCCTGCAGCGTTTTGACGAAGAGCTGGCTTTGCGCGCCGTTGATGTCCTTGATGAAGGCCTTGTCGATCTTGACGATATCGACGTCCAGTTCCTTCAATTGCAGGAAAGCCGTGTAGCCCGCGCCGAAATCGTCCAGCGCCACGCGGCAGCCGAGATCTTTCAAGGTTTTGACGATGCGGAGCGTGGCGTCCATGTTCAATACGGCGCAGGTTTCGGTGATTTCGATGATCATGCGCTGCGCCACACTGGGGCGATCGCGCAGCATGGCCACGATGTTGCGGAGCCATTCTGGGTCGGCCAGGGTCTGCTGCGACACGTTGACGGACAGGGATAAATCCGAAAACAGGCTGAGTTCTTCTATCGTGGTTTTCATGGCGAAATGGTCGACCGTACGGCACAGGCCCAGCTTTTCGATGGCCGGGACGAATTGCGCAGCGGCCTGCATTTTACCATGCGTGTCGACCATGCGGATCAGGCCTTCATGGAAACAAACCTTGTTCTGCTGCATATCCATGACCGGCTGGAAGGCCAGGCGGACGCGTTTTTGTTTCAGCGCCAGCATGAATTCATCGGCGGTTTTCAGGATGGAGCGCGTTTCCTGCGCTTCGGCGGAAGCTTCATCGTAAGAGACGAAACATGCCCTGCCCTTATCCTTTGCTTTGTGCATCGCCATTTCGGCGCTGGTGACGATGGTGGCGTTGTCCATGCGCATGGACGGCTGAAGCACGATGCCGCCGATGGATGCGCCAACGGTCAGCGGGCCTTTTGATGTTTCCAGTGGATAGTCGCAAAGGTTGGAAATGATGTATTTGGCGAAGACGGTCATTTCGCCGTGCTGGGCCATGTGGAAGAACATGCCGAACACGTCGCCATCTATGCGCGCGACTTCCGCGTTCTGCCCCGCAATCTGGCGGAGGCGGTGGCAGACACGGTCGATGATTTCATTTGAAAAACGCGCGCCGAACGCTTCGTTGTATAAAGCAAAACGGTCAAGGCCGACAACCAGAAGAAATCCTGTACTGCGTGCATGCTCACCCTTTCCTTGCAGCCATTCCTCGACGGAATTCTGCAATTTCAAACGTCCGTTATGCGCCGTCATGCCTTCGTGGAGCGGATGGAGGTTATCCGGCGCGATGCGGGTTACGGCAGGCGCGGCGGGACGGATAAAACCGTAAACGGTGCCGGTGGCCGCGTCCCATTCCGCAGTCTCTTCGATGTCGATATGATGGCCATCAGCATGGCGCATGCTGTAACTTAGAGCCATGCTCAAAGTTTCGCCGTTCATCAGGTTATGCAGAGCCAAAAGGCGTTCGGGAAGTTTCTGCGGATTGACCATGGCGCCGAAGCCATCGCTTTTCGCGGGCATGGACGCCTGCCCCAACATAGCCATGCAATCGCCTGCCCAGGACAGCATGTCGCTCTCCCTGTGCCAGGCATAGGCAAGGGTGCCGTTTTGTGAAAATCCTTTGAGAATATGGCTTTGCCAGTCGGTCATCTTTGTATCAGTAGCTTTCCCTCAGACTTACGCGTGCCTTTTAAAGCGGTTATATGTCCAGTATGGCCGGGGAATGGTTACCAAGTGCTTTATAATTTTAATAAAATTTGAGATAAATTTTTGGTGGATCATAAGCCATTGTAAATAAATAAGAATGTCATCCCGGCGAAAGCCGGGACCGGGTAACCGTAGTGCACAATGTTAACCCGGTCCTGGCTTTCGCCGGGATGACAATTTTAAAGGTGGGTTGGTTAGCGCGAGGCAACCTTACTGCTATTGAGAGAAGCCGCGAGGCGGTCGCGGATGTCCATGGCGACGTCCATGCCGTCCACGCCTGCTTCGTGGGCGATGGTGGAGAAGACACCGTCATGGGCGTAGAAGAGCAGTGCGGCCGATGCGCCCTGATCACCACCGGCGACGCAGGCGATTTCATAGGTCGCGGTCTGTGTATCGCCTTCGCGGTGCGTGGGGCCAGGGACGGCGGCGAAGTCGCCCTTGCAACGGCTCTTGGTTTTATCCAGGTAGCTTTGGGCGTAGGCATCGAACTGGGTCGGTGAGGCAAGCGCGCGTTCCTCGGCACTGCCGAACAGTGATCCTGTTTCCCAGCTGAGGGCCAGGGTTTCGGCGTTGGAGGCCTTTGTGACCTTCTGCACATCACGAGACAGCTTCACCCCTGCCCCGGTCAACATGGATTGCATGGTTGAGGCGTTGACGAAGTTGACGGGTTTTGCAGCCGGTTTACCGTCTGCATCCGCCGAAGGCACGGGAATGGACCGCGCAGGCGCGGCAGCGGCGGACGGCTTGATTGAATCGATAACGGATTCTTCAGGCGCGGGTAATGAACGCAGGGAGCTGGGCGGCGGAAGAGCCAACGGCACACGCTCGATGCTTTCCATCTTTTCTGCTTCGGAAATGATAGGTTCGCCGGGTGGCAGCGCAGTGTTATTCCAGGCTATCTCCGTTTTTCCGGACGCTGTTTTCGCCTCCACATGCGGAGCGGCAGGCGGCGGGCCGTAATTATCCGGCATCGCTTTTATGACTTTTCCGGCATCAGCAGCTTTTAATGGTTCAGGCGGTGCTTCTGCTTTGACATCACTTACCTGTGGGACAGCAGGTGCGGTGGCGTCACCGGCGGCAGGGCTGGCTTCGGCTAATGCTTTGGCAGCAGCAGCGGCGGCATCAGCCCGGGCGGGTGCGCGTTCAGGCCCGAAAAGTTGTTTACCCTTTGCAGAGACAGCGGCCTGTTTATTCGTGCCGACCGCTTTGGTTTCCATGGCGCTGATGGCTACCTTGGCGTCTTTCAGGGCTTTGTCTTTTGTGGCGATGTCTTTGGTGGCATCGGCCTGTTGCCGATTCAGGTCGGTTTTTGCCTGTTTCGCCTGCGCGTCAATCAGATTCAGCTGGTTTTGCTTGGCGGCCAGTTGCGCTTTCAGGTCGATCAATTGGGAAGAGTCGGCAGCGACTGTGGTAAGGCGCGCTTCGTATTGCTTGCGCATCGTTTCCATTTCAGTCTGGACGGCAGCAAGCTTCAATTGTTTGGTATCGGCATCTTTTTTCAAGGCCGCCAGTTTGTCATCGTAGTCCTTGCGCTGTTTCGCCAGCTCATCGTTATGTTTGGCGAGTTCGGCCTTAGCCTGTCGCAGTTTGCCTTCCGTCTCCGCCATTTTGGCGATTTGTTCTTTCGAGGCGATGCGCGGATCGAATAACGTATATTCGATTTCCTTTTTATCGCGCTCGAATTTTGCACGCTCATCTTCGATCTGGCGGCCCAGGCGTTCGATTTCGCGTTGCGATTCAGCATAACGCTGGGTTGCCTGCTGAAGATTCCAGTCTTTGCCGGCGGCAGCTAAAAGTTTATCTTCCCTACCGGTTCGATAGTCTTCAATCTGGCGCGCCAAGCGATCGCGATCAGCCTTAACGGCTTCCAGCTGCGCTTCGGCAGCGCGAACCTGACCCAGCGTTACGACCGTACCGTCATTGACGGCGTTGGCCTGTGTCTGGGACAAGGATTTGCCAAGATCGGTGTTTTCAGACTGGAGCGCGTCAATCCGCGCGGTCAGGCGTGCAATGGTTGCCTGGTCCTTGCCATCCACAGCGGGCGGGATGGAGGCGATGGATTGCATATGGCTGCGGAGCGTTTCCAATTGCTCTTTCAACTGGGCGTTATCTTTAGTCAGGGAAGCGACTTCGGCCTTGGCGGCTGGATCGGATGCGTCGGCTTTGGTTTGCAGCCTGGCGTTTTCATCTTTCAGGGACGCAATCTGCTGCACCACGACCGGGTCGGGCGAAGCCACCTTGGTTTTAAGCGCAACGTTTTCGCTTTGAAGGGTTGCGAGCTGCTGCTGCACCACAGGATCAGGTGCCGCGACTTTTTGTTTCAGGGCTGCATTCTCGGTGGACAGCGCGGCGAGTTTTGCCTGCGCGATGGCCTCAGCCGACGCCACTTTCGCCTTCAGGGTTTCGTTTTCAGTACGCAAAGTCGATACCTGCGTTTCCGGCACGGCTTTCGCGGCGGTGGTCAGCGCCAGTTGACGGCGCAGATCGTCATTTTGCGCCTCCAGCTGAAGCATACGGGCGTTCAATTCAGAGGCTTTATCGGTTGCGCCAACCTGTTTGGCGGCGGCGACCGTGTCCTGGAAGCTTTTACGGGAGCGATCGAGATCGTTTTTCAGTTTTTTGTTTTGATCACGCAGGGCTTCGACGGATGGATCATCCTGTGCGGGCACATCATCAACATCCGCGGCAGACGAAATTTTTACAGGGGCAGCGGCAACAGGCGCCTCTTCTGCAGGGAGCGCATTATCGGCGGTGGCTTCAGGCTGATCATCCTGAATGGGTTCAATTACACTGGACAGGCAATCCTCAACATCGTGAACGCCGCTGGCCATTTCGGGCATGACGAAGCTGTATTGTTCGCCGTCCAGATCGAAGTTCAGGCGTTCGGAGCGCAGCAGCGCGTCAAAGAAATCCTTATCCTTGCCCATGCGGACGACCAGCGCCTTGGTGGAAACAGGACGGACGTTGAAGGCGCGGTCCTGGCTGTAGCCGGGTTTCAGGACGGTAAAATAGGTTTGCGAGGTATTGAGCGCCTCGCGCTGGAAATCGACGGCGATGGAGAGTTCGTTTTTCGCGTTGCGCGCAAAGGTCAGGATCATGTTGTCGCTGAATTTGCGGGCCATGGCGCAGAACGGCGCCTTGGTGTTGTCGCTCGCGATGCGGGAGACCGCCCAGCCGCTCGACGGCTGCAGCAGCTGCACCTGGCCGTTGACCGATGCCAGCGCCCCGCTGCCCAGTGCCGTTGTCGCCAACACACCGCTTATAATGCCCGACAGAAATACTTTACGCATCCGCCTGCTCATCTGACCAAACTCCGCAAAAATAATGCAAACATCAAGCGAATCGGACGACTCGCATGGTAAGCATACACTGCGATTTTACGGAAGCAAAGGGGTTTTTACACAGGTATTTTCGGGGTCAGGGAACTATCTGGCCTGCACGTTAATAAGGAGGACTTTCTGGCCGCTATTGGCGTCCTGGTAGATGTGGGCGACGGGGCGGGAGGGGTCGGCGCTGTATTGGTCCATGACGGCTTTGACGGCGGTGTCAAAGGTGCCTTGCGTGGCCAGGGACTGCTTGACGCTGAAATCCTGGGTGGAGGGCCAGATCAGGCGGACATTTTCGCTTTGCGCCCAGCCGGTCAGGATGTCATGCAGGCTGTTGCCGCGCATGGCGCGCCAGCGCTGGTCACCAAAGGGGCCGGATGTGCGCGGCTGCGCCTCGGAGATTTCCTGGGCCGGCATGTCACGGGCAAGGCCCCGGACCACTGTGCGGGACGGGCGAACGACCGTATCCGATGTCCATGTCTGGGCCAGCGCCATGCCGCTGGTCTGGGCCGGGACGGTCGGCGCCTGTGGCTTCGGCACGTCAGGCAGTTCGGCCAGCACGGGCATGGACGGCGCGAGCGGCGGTTCCGCCCTTGGGATGGCCTGGGGCTGGGGTTGGGCCGATTGCGCGGAAACGGACGGGGCGGATGCCGGAACCATAACGCGCGGGCCGGGCGCGACCTTTTTCAGCAAGCGTTCGATCAGGCTGCCCGGGTCATTGGCTTCGGGCGCCTCGGCTGTCTTTTCCGGACCGGCTTCAGTTTTGGCTTCCTCGGTTTTGGGGAGTTCGGGCGCCTTCTTGCTGGTCAGGGTTCGCATGCCTGTTACAGCGGGTGCGGGCACGGCAGGAACGGCAGGGATTTCATTCTTTGCAGCGACAGGAACATCGCTTAACGCCTGGCGATAAGCAGGATCAACATCATCAGGCGGCAAATCAGCCGCGATGGGCGGCACGCGGGGCGATGGGCTGGAAGGAACGAGAGCGGCCTGCTTTCCCGAAGGATCGGCGCAGCTTTCCAGGCGCTTCAAGCCATCCGCGACGCCGAGCATGGCGAATTCATAGGTTTTGCCTTCCACGCCAATGCGCATCGTGCGGCTGGACTGCAGGGCGTTGTAGGTGCCTGAGGGGCTGAGATCGATCAATAGCGTGGAGGAATCATACGCCTGGGCGCTGACGGTGCGTTCATTGTTGTTGCCTATGGTGATGTCGGCGGCATAGGTCTGGCCGGCCTTGAAAGATTGATCCCGGAAACCGGCGGCCATGGCGTAGAGTTTCTGGCCACCGCCAGAAATGCGCAATAGCGTGCCGTCGCTGTATTGGTTGGCCATGACACAAGCATTGGTTTTAATGGCGCCAGCCGCAAGGGTTGAGGGGCCGACAAGCCAGCCGCTGGTGGGGACGAGGATATCATTTTCAGCACCGGGCGTTTCGGTGGATGCGGCATATACGATACGGGGGATTTGCAGCGTTACCGCAAAAAGTGCGCAGCTAATAAATAATACAGAAACGGCCCGTAATCTCATGACATGCCACCATTTTCCTGCGGCGCTAAATCGAGCCGCGACTTACCTTATATCAGGCAGCGCTTTCTTCGTCACCCAAAACGCCATGTGCGAGGGAGGCCTCGAGGAAACCGTCGATGTCGCCATCGAGCACGGCGCCGGAATTTGTGTTTTCAAAACCGGTACGAAGATCCTTCACCATCTGGTAGGGTTGAAGCACGTAGGATCGTATCTGATGGCCCCAACCGATGTCACTTTTCGCGTCATGGGCCGCGTTGGCTTTCGCTTCGCGCCGTTGCAATTCCTGTTCGTAGAGACGCGCCTTCAGCATGTCCATCGCCATGGCGCGGTTCTGGTGCTGCGACCGTCCGTTCTGGCAGGCGACGATGATGCCGGACGGAATGTGCGTGATGCGGATCGCGCTCTCCGTCTTGTTGACGTGCTGCCCGCCCGCGCCGCTGGAGCGGTAGGTATCAACCTTCAGGTCCTTGTCCAGCACTTCGATTTCGATGCGGTCATCGACGACCGGCGACACGCCGACCGACGCGAAACTGGTGTGGCGGCGTGCGTTGGAGTCGAAGGGTGAAATACGAACCAGGCGATGCACGCCGCTTTCGGTCTTGAGCCAGCCATAGGCCTTGTCCCCTTCGATACGGATCGTCGCAGATTTGATGCCGGCTTCCTCTCCATCGCTGCGGTCGAGGACTTCGATTTTGAAATTATGCTGTTCGGCCCAACGGACATACATGCGCAGAAGGATCTGCGCCCAGTCCTGCGCTTCGGTTCCGCCGGAGCCTGCGTGAACTTCAAGGAAGGCGGAGTTATTATCTGCCTCACCCGAAAGCAAGCTTTCAAGTTGAAGCTTTTCAGCCTTGATTTTTATATCTAAAAGAGATTTTTCGGCTTCGGAGATAAGGGACTGGTCGCCCTCCTCCTCCGCCATTTCAATCAGGCCGACGCTGTCGGTCATGCCGTTTTCGATGTCGCGGACAGAGGCAATTTTCTGGGAGAGGAGCGTGCGCTCCTTCATAATGCCTTGCGCTTTTTCAGTATTGGACCAGAGGTTGGGATCCTCGGTCAGGGAGTCGAGTTCCTGGAGACGCCTTACCGCGACGTCCCAGTCAAAGATGCCTCCTCAGCAATGTCAGGGCGTTTTCGATGCCCTCAACGACTGCCTGTGTTTCCGCGCGCATCGTTTACTCCTTAAGCGGCTTTCGCCGTGTTTTCATTCATTGTATGGGCGATCAGATGCGCGACCATGGCCTGGATGAAATCCTTGCGGTTCGCGTGATCGACCTTGCCGCTCATCAGCGGGCCGTTCTGGCATGGCGTTTCAGCGGACCAGTTACCGCCAGCCTGCATGATTGGCGCTTCGAAGGATTCGGGGCCATTGAATGTGTGGCCGGTGACATTGCCGGTCGCCAGCATGATGTTCAGCGCGTCGTTGAACACGACCACCGGCTTGCGTGCCGCCATGAAGCTGGAGACGAAGCGGCGGGTGTGGGCGGTGAGTTTCAGCTTGTCATGGCTGCGCTGGCCACCCGGAATGATCAGCATGTCGAAATCCGCCCCGAGCGCCGTGCTGATATTGGTATCCACCGCGAAGTGGTGGCCCCAGCCTTCGCCGGTCCAGCTGTTGACCAGGCCCTGCTCCGTGCTGACGATGCGCATGTTGGCCTTGGCTTCAGCCAAAGCGCGCTGCGTTTCGGTCATGTCCTGTTCGCAGAAGCCGTTGGCGATGAGAATGGCGATCTTGGTTCCGAGCAGTGGCTTACTCATTATATATGATGTCTCCGCAACAATGGTTTGGATTGGGTGAGAGACAATCATATGGATAGCTGGAGGTTGTCAAGATTCTTTATGATGGATTTTTATAGCCTATTCTTATGCGCTATCAAATTTGCATTAGGATGAAAATTGTCCTATTTTCTATTTTCAATAAAACAGGAGTGCTCTATGATAGATAAAAAGTTTCACATTGGCGCAGCTTTAAGCGTGATATCAGGAAGATGTTTTGCCGCGAATAGTTTACCTGAAATTCAGGAAATCGTTGAATATATGCTGGGTAGCCCTGTCCTTACCCATGAAATTCCTAAAGCCATGGCGTTGTGCCGGGAAGATATATTGAGGCAGCATGATTGTTTAAACAGTT
>JBGAQU010000121.1:0-3654 GCA_044220535.1 Alphaproteobacteria bacterium
ATTGGGAAACGCGCGCCTGGGGCGATTCACCCGACCCCAGCGAGGAATTCAATTGCCGCTGCTGGGCAGCCCCCGCCACTTCGGAACAGGTCGAGAAGAAAAAGAAGCAGAAATGTTTTGATAAACTGCTATGGAAAAAGAAGCCGAGGCGAATGTCAAAAGCCATGAACTGGACTATGAATACCCATATCTCGACAGTGAGAAGAAAATCACGGTTGGCTACGGAATCAATATTAATAAGAAAGTCACTTTTATGGCCCAACTTTGGAAGACAGGCTCTAAAAACGGCCCGGACGCCACGCTGAAAGAGATAGAACGCGGCTATAAAATCCTCCACGACAATTCAAATGACCCAAAAAATCTGAATAAAGACGGCAAATTCAACGTGACCGCAGAGGGACAAAAGGGATGGACCAATTTGTATCTTTCAGATGATGAGCGGGGCCGATTATTTGGAGAAGCGTTTTCTGAATTTCAGGAGGCGCTGCCGGGAAAATTCACGAATTTCAATTGTTTTCCGCCCAAGGCCAAAATCGCCCTTATGGACATGATCTATAATATCGGTGCAGAAAAATTTTCACGCGGTCAGTGGGGAAATTTTTTCCTCGCCGTCAACCAGAGGGATTGGGATACTGCCGCCCAAGAGTGCCACAGGACAGGCATAGGTGAAGATCGCAATATAGATACATACAAACAATTCAAGGACGCCGCGGAGATGGAGGTGGGATCGCAACAGAAGGATTGATAGGTCCGTTCAAAGAAGCGGAACTGTTCAATCTGTTCTCAACTGAAAACCTCTTCAAATCGCATACCTCGATAACATCCTTACGATCAGAAAAACATAGATCTGTCATATTAACCAGTCCGCGAAAATCAAACATTTTTACCCAGTTGCGATCCTGTTTAAACCACGACATCCTTGGCTGCATCTCCAGGAAATAACCTGCAGGATAGGGATTGGGGTCAGGACTGTATCTGCGATCTGGCGTCTGGATGCATTTCAGTAATGTTACTGGCCTTCCGTCATCCAGCCTGCCCTCTTTGACGACCGAGCAATCTGCATAATAATAAGCGTCCCATACGATCCGCGTGCCCGTGATCCACGCCATGCCGCCCTTCTTGCTCCATTGGCCGCAGAACTCTTTGTTTTCGAGGGTGCAGGATGTGGATTTTGTTTGCTGCGCCAACGCCGGCCAGGCCAGAAAGATAACGACGATCAACATGAAAAACTTCATGCTTATTCCAGGTCGCCCGGCTCCACCCGCTCCAGCTTTACCACTACACGGCGGTTCTGCGCCTGGTTATCGGGGATCGGGCGGCCGAATTTGTCACGGTTGGGGACTTTGGGACTGATATCGGCAAAACCGGATGCGCGTAGCCTGTCGGGTTTTACCCCATTGCCGATCATAAAGCGTACAACCGCCGCCGCCCGCGCCGTGGACAATTCCCAGTTGGACGGGAATTGCGGCGTGTTGATGGGGTTGTCATCGGTATGGCCTTCAACCGTAACGGTGTAATCGCGATATTTTTCACTTTGCACCAGCTTCAGGACAGTGTTCAGCATGTCAGTGCCTTCGGTGCTGAGTTCCGCCGCACCCAGTTTGAATAGGGGTGCGCTGTTCATATCTATGGTGGTGATGCGGTCACCCTGATGGATATCCATGTTTTTCATGCCTTCGTGCTGATCGATAATCGACGGCATGGCATCGAAAGGCATTTCGCTTTGGGGCGCTTTTGATTGAATCGGCTTCGGGAACTGTCCTTCGACAACATCGGGATTGGCGAATTGTTCCATCATCTTCTGCCGCGCCTGTTCAAACTGTTCTTTCTTGGGGATCGAAACGGACAGGAAAATCGCGAAAAAGCACAGCAGCAGCGTGATCATATCCGCATAAGTCATCAGCCAGTCATCGACATGCTGGTCGTCGCTTCTGCGTCTGCGCTTGTAATTGAAACTCATATCGTATCCAGCATGTGATGCAGGCCGGGTTTCAGGTAGCTGTTGAGCCGGTCCTGAATATACCGCGCCGATTTGTTGGCGACGATCATGACCATGCCTTCGGTGATCAGGTAGTTGCGGAAGCGGAGATTATCCTGTTTCTGCATGATCTTGGACGCGGCGGGCATGTAAATCATCCGCGCCGTCAGCACGCCGTACAGCGTCGCCAGCAATGAAATCGCCAGGCCCTGCCCGACGCCGGACATATCGCCCGAAAAATTCCCCAGCATGATCACCATGCCGATCAGCGTGCCGACCATGCCGAAGGCGGGCGCATGCCCGGCCATTGCCATCAACACACGGGCGGCGGTGGTGTCGCGTTCGTAATACGCTTCCGACGCTGTCTCCATCATCGTGTGCACTTCTTCGGGATTATAATTGCTGACCACCATGTCGAGGCCATAGCGCACGAACGGGTCGTTGATGCCCTGGTCCTCCACCTGGTTTTCCAGGCCACGCAGGCCTTTTTCCTTCACAATCCGCGCCCAGTCGATAATGTCCGCCATATCGCGGTGCAGGTTTTCATGGGTGACATTCGCGCGCTTGAACATCAGGCCGATGCCTTCCAGCGCCTCGATCACATGGTTCGCCTGAAAACTCATGAAGGCGACGGCCATCGTGCCGCCAACCACGATCATAAAACCTTCAAGGCTCAGGAATGCCAGGAAATGATTGCTCTTCAACGCCACCGCCACCACGATCAGGAACAGGCCGAACGCCGCGCCCGCGACAGATGCCGCCGAAATCTGCGACGATTCCATCAGCGATATTTTCTGCGTATTGCGCGCGCTCAGCGGTTCGGCCATGGGGTACTCCTTAAAGGGGATCGCGTCGGGCGGAAACTGGGTAGAAGCTATTGAAATATAAGAAAAGTAAGCTTCAGTGTACCGCAAAAACGCCCTTAAAGAAACCGGATTATTCAGCACATCCTTTACCCTTTTTTAATTTTTTTGTATGCTTTAACCAATTTTAGGAATATGACATCTTCCCATGTGCCGCGAAGCTTTTCTTGATAGCTACGATTGTGTAACGGACGACATACTGGCGCGCCGGTTTCATGCCGTCGCCTCGGCAGCATGCAGCCATATTGGGTCATACGATGGCAGTTACGGCCAGCACCTGATGGCGCATCAATGCCGCGTTGCCCTGGATGTTGAAAATTTCATGTTATCGCTGGGGTACAGCGTGCGCGCGGCGGCCAATGTTTCCCATGCCTTGCGTCTTCACGATATCGGGGAAACACGGCCATACCTCGATCCCGCCGTTCAGAATCTCACAGAAAAAGCGACGGACAAACAACAAGAAGAATTCAAACACACCCTGCATACGCAACGGGGGGCCGCTTTTTTACGCTATCTGATCGGCACGGACCCAGACTTGGCGTTTCACCCGCATTTGATGACGCTGAATATGGTCACGCTTTACCATCATGAACGCGCCAATGGAAAAGGACCGGAAGGTGTTATGGCGCAAAAACTTCCGCGTTTTGTCCAGATTGTTACACTGGCCGACGCGTTCGACCGCGCCTGCATGCCCCATCCTCCTGCGGTTGATACGATGAGAGATGCCTTGGCGCTCCTGCAGAACCCTCACTCAGAATATGCAGGCGCCTTTGAACCTGAATTGCTGGCAAAATATGTCGCGTTCAAGGAAGC
>JBGAQU010000022.1:0-30984 GCA_044220535.1 Alphaproteobacteria bacterium
GAGCGCGCAGAGGTCATTTTCAAACTTAATCTCTGCGCGCTCTGTTTAGCTCTGTAGTTAAAAAAATGCTTAAGGATGGCAATCCGCGGATTCATCCGGGAACACCGCCGTCGCCATATTGGTCTTCAGCCAGACGCGGAAGCACATATTCCCGACCGGGCATGTCGTATCGCCGTTGCTGTCCAGAGGCTCCGCACCGCTTGTTGCGTTGATTTCATCCGCTTCGCAGGTGGAGAAGGCTTCGTTCAGCTTCTGGAACGCGCTCTGAATAAAAGCGTCGCTTTTGGATGTGGAAATCCAGAAGAAGACGCCGTCATCGCCGTTATACCATTGCCATGGATTGAATAATGGAGGCGCTGGCGGCATGTATTTGGCCGATGCCCCGCCGAACAACAGCGCATGCTCCTTGCTGTCACCCGGATTGCCGGGGCAGCGCAGATCCTTCACCAGACGCCCTGCCGTCGGTAAAATCGTTGCGCCGTTAAAATGAGTGGAATTCGGCTTGATGGGATAACGATGATCCGCGCCGGGGTCCGTACCGCCGCCGGTGCGGTCAATCGTGATATCACCCTTGGGATGGGTCAGCACGCATTCCTGGACGGAGGAGCGGATAAATTCAATCTGCGACTGTAATTCGGAAACCAGCTTGAAGGAGTTCTGGCTTTGTGTCTGCTGGTTGGACGATCCCATAAAGGCAATGGTCAGCGCCGCCAGCAAGGCAATGGCGATTAGGATGTAAATCAGCGCGCTGCCGCTCTGCCTGTTATAACCTATTTGTTTTGAAATCTTCATAAACCAGCCCCTTCTAAAAAATCCGGCCCGGTTTCCATTCAAGGCAAACCAGGCCGGAATACATATCGATAGGCAGATCCTAACGTTCCATCAGAACGTGGTAATAGTTAAACGTGCCGCCCGGTTGCTCAAAGCATCCAAAGGGCTGGCCATCGAGAACGGCATCCACGCCGTTCGCGGCATCACCGATCGTTCCGCCGCCAGCGCCAATACCTGAAGGCGTGCCACTGACCGCCTTCATGTCTGTCGTGACATCAATACCGCTTTCGCTCGGTATCGTAGTGGGCAAGCCGAGCTCGTCATTGATCTTACGGCAAACAGACTGTGAGATATCTGGCAGAAACGCTATAATATCGGCCGTTGCCGTTGTCGGACCTGCCGCATTGGTCGTCCCGATCAGGTCGATTTGATTCTCGCCGTTGAAATGCCATGTGCCGCTGCCCGTGCCGGAACGAACGCCTTCCGGAGCGCGTTCATATGTCGCGCCGCCGCCATCCGGATGAAACACCCCATATGCCAGATTGGTGCCTAAATTGCCGAAATCAGAAGGAATATTGAAGGACAAATTCGCCACATCGACGCTGCCAATTACCATCCTGACCACGGCAGAACGGACACCCGCTGGATATTGTGTCAGCTGGGCGCTGTTGATTCGGCTGGTTTCACCCGTCGTATTGCCGCTGCCCGAACGCGATGACTGCGTCACGGCGTAAGACAGAGCCGCGAACAGCGCCACCGCAATCAGAATAAGGAACAGGACGTTGCCACTTTCACTTTGGCGTTGTCCGGAAAAAGTCTTTTTGGTCATGTGCATACTCCGCATGCGGTTATCTGGGTTGAAATTAGCACGGACGATTCCGATTTCCTACGGGGTCCGAGCATTTTATTTATCAGGAACAGGGTTTTCCACCGAAACCTTGTTGATTTTGAGGGTTGCAGCCAGCTTTTCGCGGTCGCATTCACGCCCCACGCACAATTTCTCCAGATTCACGCGCCATCCGGTGCCGCCATTCTGCACATGGCCAATGGCTTCGCGAAATTCCCCGAAACTGGCGGTGGTCGGCGCGGTTATCGTGATGGAAGCCCCCTGCTGCTTGATGGTCAGGTCGGGATAGGCATTGGCCAGCGCGTCGGAAAATTTCTTGATTTCCGCCTGGGGCACCGGAACGTCGCGGACAGTGGGCACCATTGGCCTAAGCGATTCGGTTTGCTTGAGGTCCGCCCGTAACTCTGTCAGCTTTTTGGCCTGGACCGTGGCAAACAGGCCGATGGCTGCTCCGGATGCCCAGGCGATGGCCGCGGCGATCAGCGCCGTCTGCCCAACCATGGCCGGAAGCTTTTCCAGAAAAATATTCAGGTCGCCGGCCGATTTAGCCGAAAAATACTTCTGCAGGCTGCGCCAGTCGAAATTTTTAAAATCAAAAGCCATGGCGTATCCCTATTTGAACGTCCCTGAGATCCGCACGCGCCCGTCAGCCTCAAGGCTTGGATTGACCTGACATCCGGCGAGCGCATCAGTGCAACTGCTGAAGGACTGGGGCACTAAAGCTTCCCATACAGCCTTGCCTTTATCGATCTGGTATTTGACCAGCGTGCCGTTGATCTTCACCAGCGCGTCCAGAAGGCTCTGAACCTTTACCATGTGTTTGATGGTGTCGCTCTGCAGAGCGCCATAGGCCTGCAGCATCAGGTCGGTCGAGGCTTTTTCCGATTGCGTCTTCACTTTATCGAGGTCGCGGCTGACGAAATTTGTGGCGACCAGCTGAAGCATGATGAAAAGAATGGCCAGAACATTGACCATCAGGCCGGAATATAAAAGCGTCATGGCCGAAGCACGCGCCAGTTTTTCGGTTCTCAACTGACGGTTTTTCCAGGGCACGATATCCGCAACCTCCGGATTCACGGTCACGAAATTCGCATCCATGCTTTGAATACGCGGAAGCAATGTCCTCGCGGCACCCAGGAATATCTGCATGCGTCCTGTTTCCGGATCCCAGCGCAGGGCGGAGGCCATACCTTCCTGTTCGTAAAGATACACCGTCTCCCGGTCCCAATATTCACTGTTCTTCGGAAGGGCTGCCGCAATCGGGCACCAGCTGTCCGGGTTTGATGCCAGCGCGGAGGATGGGCAGGCAATGTACCAGCAGCGCCCGTCATCTACAGAATACACATAATGTACACGTTCCGTGCCGCAAGCCTGCGATGCCGCGTTCCACACCGCTTCCTCTTCCATTCCCGGAATATGCGGGACCGATCCGCCGATCAGTTCAGACGGCAGAAAGGGATAAAGGTCGGCGCGGAAATCCTTTGCTTCGCCTGCAACATAATCGGCCAGGCCGGGTCGCGGACGCGACGGCCCCTTGGCGCCGCCTTTGACGCCGCCGAGGGCGGGCTTGTCTTTGGACATTAAAGCCAAATTACTCCCCTCCCCCGCCGCCCAGCGCACCGCCGGCTGCATCGCCCATAAGACCCGTCATCATGCCATCCAGACTCATATTCATAACTGTCAGTGCGTAGATTGTACTGCCGAACGCAATGGCGAGGAACACGCCGGTGAGGCCGAACGCAGCCCATACGATCAGGCTGTGCTTGGTTTTCGCGGCCATGGAGCGCATCTCGGAGACCGACTCCAATACTGTAGCAACTTGTGACAAATCGGACAAGCTGGCCAGTTCCAGGCGTTCGTTCCTGGACAACGGCTCCCGGTCCAGCGCGGCGCCGAGGACAACCCCGCGTTCAAGCTCTTTCGCCGCCGATTCCCAGTAACGGGAGACTTCCGGCACGTTCGTCGCCTCCGCCGATTGTTTCAGCGCGTCGTCAATGGGCACAAGGCCACGCAGCATTCGCGACGCCGCCATCATCGAATCCGCAAACCCAAGGTCACGCATGTATGCGCCGATCAGGGGGATTTTACGGACCACCCGCGCCGTCGGCCAATCGGTCTTGCCCTTGTTGATCCAATAGGAAAACACCGCCCAGCACATCAGGAAGCCGCTGGCGAAGGAAATCAGGATCAACGAATCCCACAACAATTCAAGATTGTTGACGACGCGCGTATAACGCGCCAGCTCGTCAGGCGCAGTCGGCGCGTTGCCACGGAACCATTTCAGCACCATACCCTTGCCCCAGAACAGCGACTGCACGATCGACACCACGTCAATGGCAAGCCATGACAGCGTGCCGGCGATGGCGCGCGTGTTCTTGCGTTTCTGGGTCACCGAATGAATGGCGTGCGGAATGCCTTCCTGCAGCTTGTTCGACCGTTCGCTGGCGGCCAGGATGGCAATGGTGGAGTGGTCGAAAATACGCAAGGATTTCAGCGCGTCGATCACTCCAAGGCCCCGCGCCAGCGCTTCCCGCGCCGGAGCCAGGATATTCTGACGCATGGGATTGGTTTCAGCCTGGATGATCCGCCACAAGGCGACGCCGGGCGATGTGGCGGTCGAACGGAATTGGATACCGCGCAGCAGCTGCACCTGCCACCAGGACGACCGCGCCAGAAGGCGCTCCAGTGGTGACCGCTCATGGGCGCGGATCGATAAAACATAGCCGCCGTTTTTCGCGATTTCATGACGGACGTCATCAATGGACGGCAGAAAATAGGATTCCCTGGCCCGTTTCGGACCCCGGTTGGTATCGTATGCGACTTCGGCAACCCATTGCTGCATATATCTATTATACCACTAAAATAACCATATTTTCTTACTCTTCCAGATACGACAGCCCGGCCTTCGGATCGATCAAACCGTTCGTCACAAGGTCCAGAAGCCCTTCCCTTCGCGTGTAGATGGCAACGCCTTCCTGAGTCCGGATGCCGTTGACGTTTTTCATCAGCGCCTCATACACCTCATTCCGCTGGCCGGGGCCGAGATGGATCATGATGGCGTCCAGAAGCAGCGTCCGGCCGACAATGCCAGTGCGGTTACAGAGATCGCAACCGCTGGTGTTGTGCCAGCGCACATCCGTTTCCTTGGAAATTTCCAGTTCCTGGATTTCTTCGTCGTTCAGGATGTCGCCTGCCTTGCCTTTGTGCGCGCAGCCCTGGCACAGGGTTCGCACCAGGCGCTGGTTCAGGATCGCCTTCACCTGCTGCGCCAGCGTATAGGTCGAAGACCGTTCGCGTTCATGCGGCATCAGGGATCGCAGGCGCTCAAAGGTCTGCAGCGCCGTATCGGCGTGGATGGTGGAGATCACGGTGTGACCGGACTCTGCCGCGCGCAACGCGGTTTCCACCGTGTCGCCGTCCCGCATCTCACCGATGATGATATAATCGGGATCGTGACGCATGGCCGCCCGGATCAAATCCGAAAAACTGCCGCCCGACATGCCGGGGCGCACCTGCCACTGCGTGGCGTAGCGCAGTTCGTATTCGATCGGGTCTTCGATGGTCAGGACGTGACGGCGGCGGCGATCGATCTGCTGGACGCAGGCATATAATGTCGTGGTCTTGCCCGAGCCGGTCGGGCCGGACAGAAGAATAAGCCCGCCGCCGCCTTTGATTTCAGGGGACAGCAATTGCGATAGATAATCCGCGACATGCTGGTGGCGGCGGAACAGATCGTCGAAACCTTTCAGGCTGGCGCGGTCAAGCAGACGCAATGTCAGCTTCTCGCCTTCCTGCGCCTGCGGACCTGCGGCCACCCGGACGTCGATGCTGCGGCCTTGCCAGGAGAAACCAAAACGACCGTCTTTCGGCGTGGTTTTATCACCGAAGTTCAGGCCCGCATCGCGTTTCAGCAGCGTGGTCAAACGCGCCATGGCCTCCGCGGGCAGAAGATGCATGGGCACAAGGTCACCGTCGACCCTGTATTTTACCCAGTTTGGCGCATCCGTATTGCCGTCCTGGATCAGGTGAATATCCGATGCGCGCATTTGCAATGCCTCGGCCAGCATATCGCGCTGGAACTGGTTCAACAGCAGGCCGTTATCGACGTCCGACAGCCACAGCGCCAGGGTTTTCTCACAGCGGTCGGCGGACAGGTCGTGCACGCGACGCAGTGTTTCAAGCAATTCGGCGCGGTCCCATATCTCCACATCGATCTTTTCGACATTGAGGCCTGACCGTTTTGCCGTGGACATCAGAGTGCTGATCTGACGCTCGTTCATTTCATGCAGGGGGGCGATGCGCAATACGCCTTCCTGAAGGCCGATCAGATGAATGGATAAAGGCAGCCATGACTGGACGGGAAGAATGGAACGCAGCTGGTCACCCGTGGCGCGGTCGCGCGTGCCTTCTTCATGCTGATGCGCGACGCCGCCGGCGCCCGCCATATCCAGCAATTGTTCGGTCGAACGGGTGACCCCTTGTTCCAGCAGCATGGTGCGTTCGCGCTGGACCATGTCCAGGTATCGTTCACGCCCTTCGCGCGCGCGGGTGCGTCGGCGATCCGACGCCTGGCGGCGTTCTGTGCCGTCAGGGGCCAATCCTTGCGTGCGGCGGCGATCCTCTTGCCTTTTTTCGGGCAGGGCGGATTCATCCTCCGGTTCGCCTGATACAGGTATATTGCTATCGGTCATGATTTTAAAAACAGACGTTAAACCAGTTACTTGGCAGGCGCGGCGGCAGGTATTGGGGCCGGCGTAGATGCAGGCGCAGCCGCCGTGCCACCCGTCGTGCCGCTGCCCCCTGATTGTCCTGTAACTCGGTTAACAGAAGATAAAGATCTGTCGAAAAGCAGCAAAACTTTATCGGTCCCGCTGCGGAATTCGACGCCGCTGGGCCTTATATTGACATTCCATAAAAATCCACCAATGACAACCTGTTGGCCGTCAAAGACAATCCGGCTGCCGCCCGGCCCGGTGATGATCGCCCGGCTAGGGGAATGCGAGGTCACGACGAAACCGTCGAGTACGCTGGCCGGGTCGACATTATTATTGCGGGAGGTGCTGCTAGCCGTCTGGGCGCCGCCGCTATCCGAACCGCCGCTTGGCTTGCTGGGTACCGTTGTCAGTTCGCCGGATGCGTCCAGACGCACCGCTTTCGAATCCTGGCTGATGATCGCCGTCGACGCACCCCTGACCGGCAGCACCAGAACGCCGCGCGCCCCGTCATGGAAAACCTGCACGTCATCGATGATGCTGCCTTCGCGCACAGGCGACCAGCTGATGGTCAGCGGACAGGCGTCGACAGGCTCCAGAACCATGCCGCCCTGGCATCCGTTCTTGGTGATGCTCAGGCCATTATCCCCGCTCGACAGGCGCACGTCCTTCAGATTGACCGGCGCGTCGCCGACATTGACCAGCGAAACGGTGATGGCGGATGTCGTCGCGATACCGGTGCCGAAATCAATAGAATCCTGTGATGCCACCAGCAAACCTTTACCCGGAACCGCCTTCGGGAACGGATCCGCCTTCACCGTCGCCGCCGGGTTGAACTGCCCGTCCAGCGGAACACTGGCAACGCTGGTCGGCCCATTATGTTCCACCAAAAGAACACCCGACGCATCGCCCGCCTGCACGGGCGACCAGGTGACTGTCACCATACAGGCCTGACCCGGATCCAGTTTTTCGCAATCGGTTTTCAACGAAAAACCGGACTGCTCCGCCGCCTCGATATAAATGGATTTGATATCGAGCGGGTTGGACGTGGTGTTGCGCAGGATAACGCCTTTGACGACAGGCTGGCCGCTTGTGACCTGCCCCATCTTCAATTCGGAAGGAATGGCTTCGATATCCGAGGTGAAATTGTTTTTCTGGTTTTCGCTTTCGTCAATCTTGCCGGAGACGGTGGCCGTCACCAGGCGCGCGCGGCCGCTGTGGCGCATCAGCATTTCAACGCGCCAGTCGCCGGGGCTCAATCCCTTTACCGATATCGACACGGCGCAGACGCCGCCCGGCGGCAACGGTTCCTGACCGCACTGGTTCAGCGCAACGGCGGCGGAAACGGTTGAACCCGGATAAAGCTGGATCGGCCCGGTCGTTACCGGCAGACCGCTGTCGTTGCGGAACAGGACGACGATCTGGGCGGTGGCGCCGATGCTGATCGTGCCGCCGTCGACCGTGGGATTGGCCGCAACCACGTCGCCCGACGCACTGCCGCCGCGCGATTTATTTGGATCGTCAAACCCATTGCCAGCATAGGCCGCGCCGCAAGAAGCGATCACCAGAAACAGGACAAGCGCGATCATGCCCGCAACCCGGACCGGGCGCGCGGCATAATTATTTTTTGTCCTGCTGTCTGTCTGCATGGTTTTCAGGGCGGTGCGCTGGGGTTAAGGGCATCGGACGAAACGGATCCCATCGGCATCGGCTTGCTTTTCGCCTTTGGCTTGCCGGCGGATTTGGGGGCGACGCGAACGGGCGTATAGGGTTCGTTCACAGACGGCACGACGGCGGGCTTGCCCGCAGGCGCCTTGCCTTTACCGGATTTGTTGGATCCCTTGTCACCGGCGAGCGGCGCAAAATCATACTGGAAGGACGGGTCTTTCACCTTCGCGCCGCGCACGCTGTTGTAATGCTCCTGTTCGGTCGGGCTGGTGAAGACAATCACGCGCGGGCGTAACAGGAAAACAAGCTCGAGGTTTTCGGTGGTCGTCGTGCGGCTGCTCGGCAGGAACGGTTTCATGAAACCGACGCCCTGGCTGCTGAAATCATCATTCTCCCGCACCAGACCCGCGATCAGCAGCGAGTCGCCTGGGCGCACGCGCACCTGCGTGGTCAATTCACGTTCCGTGGTTTTCGGCAATTGCACCGTTGTCGATCCGCCGCCGCCGGATGTGAAATCGAAGTCATCAATCGCCGAAACGTCAGACAGGGCGATATCGATATTGGCATATACTGTCGCATTATCCCACGCGCTGCCGATCTTCAGCGTAAAACCTGTATCGACGGACGCCGTGTTGACCGATGTCGTGCTCTGGCCGCTGTCGATCGTCTCCGCCACCTGCGCCACATAGTTTTCGGTGTTGGCGGCGCGCAGCTTCGCTTCCGATCCTGACAAAACAGTGATCTGCGGCTGGGAAATCGTTTTGACCGCGCCGAAGGATGAAATGAACTGGAAGACGTCGTTCGGGTTGAACGTACCGCCTTTCGCACCCTGCGTGGTCGGCAGGCCGATACTGATCGGGTTTGTAAAGTCCGCGCCGATGGCGCCGTTAAAACTGACATTGCTCGCGAACTTACCGACCGTGTCCAGCAGGCTCCACTTGATGCCCGTGGAATTGCCGCTGTTCAGTTGCACTTCCCAGATATAGGTTTCAAACACGATCAGCGCGGTCGAACTGCGCATGCGCTGGAAATACCGTTCGGCCATCTCGGCGGTGCGCTGTGTCGCTTCATAAATAATCGTGCGCGTCGACGTATCAACCACCGGCGCCTTGCCGATGATCGCCTGCAGGCCGCTGGCGATGTTCTGCATGAAGGCCGCGTCCTGGCTGATCGGCGGGATCTTTACCGTGAATGTCTGCGATTCCTTCACCGTCAGCAGGCCGTTGTTATAGGAGCAGTACAAATTGGCAAGGCTGCAGACTTCCTTGACGACATTGTCCAGCGGGCCGCGCAGATTGGCGACCGTGATGCGCTTGGTCAGGCCCTCATCCGTTTCGAAAGCGAGCGATACATCGTAATCGGCAAGGATCAGCTGCAGAGCGCCCGCCAGCGTTTCCGAACGCAGTTCAAACGGCCCGACATAATCCATCGGCATGGGATCATCCGAACTGACTTCCGGCACCAACACGTCATTGCCGAGCGGCAGATACATAACCGGATCGGGACGTTCATTGATGGCATCGCGCCGTTCTTCCGCCAGTGCGGGCGCGGGAATATTCGCGCTGCGCCCGCCCGGCACGCTGGCCGGGGCGCATGCCTGAAGCAAAAAGATGCACAGCGGGACAACCAATCCCAATGCGCGTCCGCGCCATATATGCCCTGGCTTAACCACGCTTATGCCCCTTAATCGCACGCGAAACGGTTCCGAGAAGCCGCGTCTTCTCCACCGGCTTCATCAACACCGCCGCGACACTTAGCTTGCCCGCCTGCTCCAATATGTCCGGCGTCTGATCGCCCGTCACCAAAATCACCGGCGTGTCGATATTCTGTATCCTCAGCGACTTGATAAATTCAAACCCGCCGACCGGCTCCATGCGCAGATCCGCGACGATTGCGGAAATTTCCGGGTTCTTGCTCATGATCGTCATAGCCTCCGCCCCGCTCGGCGCTTCCTGCACGCCGTAGCCGTCCCCTTTCAGGTAACTGGCGATCTGCATCCTGATAAAATCGTTGTCTTCAACGATCAGGACTGAGTCTTGGTCTGACATTCAATACGAATCCAAATCGGGCAAAACGAAGTAGAATCAATCCCCTGAGGAAAGCGCGGGGATATTAACGATTCTAGTCCAGACTTCCCTCCAAAGCAAGACGGCAAGTAATCGGTCAAATTTATCCACATAAAATGATTCATGAATATGGACAATCTACTTAACTGTCATCCCGCAGCGAAGCGGAGGGATGACAGAATTAAAGAACCTTGCTCTTTCAATTGAACACCTCTCGTGCAAGCATAAGCCCTTCAACTATTCAATGAGATACTCTTGCTTGTTTTTGCTCCCCTTATATGTCTTACCCTGGCGCTGATCCTTCTGGGCATCCTGTCCGTGATCGACCTGAAGACACGGTTGCTTCCCAATGAATATGTCTTGTGCTTCGCCGTGCTGGCGATTATTTTCCATTTTGTAACTCATAACCGTTTTCTATCTTGGCAGGATGCCGCGCTGGGCGGACTCATAGGATTCGCCAGCCTTTATATTCTGCGTGCTGCCGCCAACCGCATGTGTGGATTCGACACGCTCGGCCTTGGTGATGTGAAGCTGATCGGGGCGGCAGGCTTATGGCTCGGGCCAGACAATGTGATGCTGGCCATGGGCGCGGGCGCCTGCGTGTCATTGCTGCACGGGTTCGTGGCCGCTATGATCGAGGCGCGTAAAACCGGCCAGGGCCTGAAGCTGGGGCAAATGCATCTGCCGGCCGGGCCAGGCTTTGCCTGCGGCATTATCCTTGCGGGCCTGTATATGTTTGGAGGCATTTTATGAGCGGCGCATTATCCGGTATCCGCATCCTCGACCTGACTCGCGTGCTGGCGGGGCCGCTCTGCACCCAGATCCTCGGCGATCTTGGCGCAGATATTATCAAAGTGGAAAAACCAGGCGCGGGCGACGACACACGCGCCTGGGGCCCGCCCTTCCTGAAAGGCAAGGACGGGCAGGATACGGGTGAAAGCGCCTATTACCTCTCCGCCAACCGCAACAAGCGATCCGCATCCATCGACATCGCCACGAAAGACGGCCAGGCGCTGATCCATGCCCTGCTGGAGCAAAGCGACGTGCTGATCGAAAACTTCAAGGTCGGCAGCCTGGAAAAATACGGGCTGGGATATGAAGATCTCCGCATAAAATACCCACGCCTGATCTATTGCTCCATTACCGGCTTCGGCCAGACCGGGCCTTTGTCATCCGAACCCGGCTATGATTTTATCGTCCAGGCGATGGGCGGGCTGATGGCCTCCACCGGCCCGAAAGACGGCGAACCGACCAAGGCAGGCGTGGCGCTCAGCGATGTGATGACGGGTCTGTACGCCGCCATCGGCATCCTCTCCGCCCTGCATCACCGCGACAAAACGGGTGCGGGGCAGATGGTCGATCTTGCCTTGCTCGATGTCACGCTGGCTGGTATGACCAATCTGGCCCAGCATTATCTCACCTCCGGCAAGATCGTGCCGCGCATGGGCAACGCGCACTCCACCATCGTGCCTTATCAGGCCTTCGCGACAGTTGACGGCCATGTCGTGATCGCGGTCGGCAACGATACGCAGTTCAAACGCCTTTGCACGGTTTTAAGCAAACCGGAATGGGCCAGTGATCCGCGCTTTACCACCAACAGTGCCCGCGTGCGCCACCGCGCCGATCTGGCGCCCCTGCTCGCTGCGCTGATTGCCACGCGCGACACGGCATATTGGGTCAAAGCTTTTCAGGATGCGGACGTCCCTGTCGGCCCGGTCAACACAATGGACCAGGTGTTCGCGATGGACCAGATCAAGGCACGGGAGATGGACATCACCCTGCCCCACCCGCTCAGCGCCGATCCCGTGCATATGGTCGGCAGCCCGCTGAAATTGTCCGCGACGCGCGTCAGCTATCGCACCGCGCCGCCTTATGCGGGCAAGGATACGGATGACGTATTGAAAAATGTTCTAGGGCTGGATCAAAAAGCCATCGCCGCATTGAGAGATAAAGGAACCATCGCATGAAACACCTGACCGGCATCGACCGCCTTTCACCCGCAGATCGCGACGCCATCCTGAATCTTGCCGCGCAATACGCATCCGGCAAAACGCCGGAACCTGCGCTGAAAGGCCGCGTGATCCTGCATATGTTTTTCGAACCGTCGACCCGCACCAGCGCATCTTTCACTATGGCTGCCTATCGTCTTGGCGCGAATGTGCTGGACTGGAACCCGGAGACCAGCTCCCTGACCAAGGGCGAGACGCTGAGTGACACGGTCGCGACGCTGAACGCAATGAAGCCGGACGCCATCGTTGTGCGACATAAGGAATTCGGCGCGCCGGAATTTATCGCTAATAATGTGGATTGCCCCGTCATCAACGCGGGCGACAGCTGGCGCGAACATCCGACGCAAGCTTTGCTCGACGCGCTGACCCTGCAACAGCATTTCGGCGATCTGAAAGGACGCACCATCGCCATCTGCGGCGATATCGCGCATAGCCGCGTCGCGTCCTCCAACCTCCGCTTATTGCCCCAACTGGGCATGAACATCCGCATCGTCGCACCGCCGAATTTACTCCCGCAAAAACTGCCTGAAGGCGTGCAGGCGTTCGACAGCCTGGAAAAAGGCCTGCCCGGCTCCGATGCCGTCATGATGCTGCGTCTGCAAAAAGAACGGATGCAGGAAGGAATGATCGGCTCCGACGCCGAATTCTTCAACCGCTACGGCCTGACGATGGATCGCCTGAACATGGCGGGCAAACACGCCGTCGTGATGCATCCCGGCCCGATGAACCGTGGCGTCGAAATCGCCGACGATGTCGCGGACGACCCGCAACGCAGCCTGATTTTGAAGCAGGTGGCCAATGGGGTATTCGTCAGGATGGCTGCGCTTAAATTTATTTTGACATAACATACATGTCTTTGGTATTTTAACTCATGTCTGAAACCTTCATTAAACAAATAGAAAAAGTTCGTTCAGCGCTGCAGGCCGCCTCCAAAGGCGATTTCAATGCAGGATTGCTGGCTGTTAACCCTCAAAACGGACTGCCGCTCGATACGCGGCTTCAGGCATTTAACATCGCACTGATGCAAAACCTGATCGATTCAGTTCATAACAATCATGACCAGATCGCGCTCACCTTTGTCTTTGCCCGTCATATGACGTTTTTTGGCAAGGAGGTTACGCCGGATTTATCTTTCTGGAGCATTGAGCGCAACGATGACACCGAACTGGATAAATTTTTGTTTTTAAGGGCGCAGAACGGCGTGGAAACCATCGTTCAGTCCCTGACCAATGAACAGGCGCTGCCCATCGCCGCGCGCCAGAAACAACTGCTCGACGATTTCAATATGCGCAACCAGCGCATGATCGACGGCCTCACGCTTTATGATGCCAGCGAAAACCCGGGCGATGTCGCGCCCGGCACAAAGGAAGAGCAGTTCAGGCTTATCCGGAACGAGCAACTTAGCCTTGCTCTCAAGGATGTTGAAACGATGGTTAATCGTGGTGTTCTTTGTCTGCAACGCAGCCATTTTGTGGCGAAAGAGATCAAGCCCTTGTTCGCGCAGGCGGCAGATCCGGCAGCTTCATCCTGGGATCATGATATTGCAACGACCGTCCGGGACGGACTTGAAAGCATGGACCACGCTGAAACCATCCTGAGATATCATGCGGCGCGGCATTCGGCATTTTCAACCCGTCTGGAAAAGGCAAAGATTTCATAAATCCTTCCTTGATTTGAAAACCCATTGACGCCCCTGCGCTTTTGCAGCACAAATCGCCCATGGTTGAAATACTTGCTCTGGCCGTTATCGGCTACCTGATCGGCTCAATCCCGTTCGGCCTGATTCTGACGAAGGCGGCGGGGTATGGAGATATACGCGCCATCGGCTCCGGCAATATCGGCGCGACCAATGTGCTGCGCACTGGCAATAAAAAACTGGCGTTGGCGACGCTGCTGCTGGATGGCGGCAAGGGCGCGGCGGCCGTCGGCCTGACATACTGGCTTTTGTCGAAATGCACCGAAATACAATGCACAGGTGCATTCCACCCCTGCATTACACCAGACATGATTTCACCCGCCCTGATGATCACGGGCGTCGCCGCCATCATCGGCCATATGTTTCCGATCCTGCTGCGTTTCAAGGGCGGCAAGGGTGTGGCGACAACGCTCGGTGTGCTTCTCGCGCTGGCGCCATGGGTCGGTGCGGCATGCTGCCTGATCTGGCTGATCATGGCATTGGCCTTCCGGTATTCCTCTCTAGCAGCACTGGCCGCAATTTTAGCGTCACCCACACTCGCCTGGCTGTTCACATTGGACAGCAATCTGGCGTTTACATGCTCGATCATCGTGCTTCTGGTTTGGATTAAGCATCGCGCGAATATCAAACGTCTGATCGCAGGCGAAGAACCAAAAATCGGGAAGAGCAAGGCATGAGACTGCAGCTGGTTTCATCAGACACCGCCCTGCCCGATTCCGAACGCCTCGCCTGGCTGCGCCTGTCGCGCACGGAGAATGTCGGGCCCGTTACGTTTTACCGTCTGATCGAAACCTACGGCTCCGCGTCGAAAGCGCTTGATGCCCTGCCCAAACTGTCGGAGCGCGGCGGGCGGAAAAAGCCGCTGGTCGTTCCGCCGTCATCCGTCGCCGAACAGGAAATCGAACGTCTGCAAAAAATGAACGGCCGCATCCTGACCGCTGGCGATCCCGACTATCCATTACCTTTGGCCGCAACCGAAGACGCACCGCCTGTGTTGAGCGTGATCGGCGACACGGCGCTGCTGCGCAAATCCTCTATCGGCATTGTCGGCGCGCGCAACGCCTCGCTGAACGGTCGCCGTTTCGCGGAGATGCTGGCGCGCGATCTGGGTGCGCAAGGCCATGCCGTCACATCCGGCCTTGCACGCGGCATCGACACCGCCGCGCATGAAGGCGGGCTTGCCAGCGGCACCATCGCCGTGGTCGCGGGCGGCATCGATGTCGTCTATCCGCCGGAAAACCAGAAGCTGTATGATAAAATCTGCGAACAGGGGCTGGTCATCGCCGAAAGCCCGTTAGGCCAGCAACCCTTCTCGCAAAGCTTCCCCCGCCGCAACCGCATCGTGTCCGGATTGTCGGCGGGCGTTGTAGTCGTGGAGGCAACCGAACGCTCCGGCTCCCTGATCACCGCGCGGCTAGCGGGTGAACAAGGACGCGATGTTTACGCTGTGCCGGGCCACCCGCTCGATCCCCGCGCCTCCGGCCCGAACAGGCTGATCCGCGACGGCGCAACTTTGGTGCGGGATGCAGCCGACATCCTTGAAAGCCTGAACAGTTTCGGCAGCGGCATGATGCGGGAAGTTCGAGCGCAGGCGGCTTATGCCGCCCCGCTACGCCCGGTCAGCGACGGTGACGTCGAAACGGCACGCGATATGATCGAGCAATCCCTGTCCTATACCCCTGCCTCCGTGGACGACCTGATCCGCCAGTCCGGCCTGCCCGCAGCGCTGGTTCAGACCGCGCTGCTTGAAATGGAATTGGCGGGACGGGCGCAGCGGCTGCCGGGCAACCGAGTCGTTCTGCTCTAACGCAACGGAAAATTAACCATATGGCTTTACATTGGATGGATAATTCAATGTGAGGATTTTTTCATGAATGCAATTCCCAATCTTCTTAGCCAAGCCTGGAAAAGACTCGTTGATTTGGCATTGCCGCCCGAACCTGAAAAGACGGCGGACGACTATATCCTGAAAGCAACCGGAGAGCTGATCAGCGACCCCTTCGCCGCCAGAAACACGATGCTGGAATGCACTGAAAAATTTCCACGTAATCCTGATACCTGGCAAATGCTCGGACACTGCTATTCACAGGCCGGCGATCAAGCCAACAGCATATCAGCGTTTGAAAAAGCGGTTGAGGTTGCGCGATTGCAGGGCAAGCCTGTCGGGATGCATGAAGAAAGATTAAAAGATGCCCGCGCATCCGGCCCCAAAGGATTAGGCAGCGGGCCAGCCTGATCTTTATCTGACTTTATGACGCTTCCAGTAAATAAAGCCGACCAGCGCGACAGCAACCAATACGCCGACCTTAATCTCCGGCAACAGGCTCATCACCAGCTCTTTATTGTTGCCGATCGCATAACCCAGGCAGAGCAGCACCATCGTCCATAGCGCACCGCCTGCCGCCGTGTAAATGCAAAACTTGGTCAGGTCCATCCGCGCCAGGCCCGCGGGGAAGGATATGAAGTGGCGGATGCCGAACACCAGCCGCCCTAGGAAAATCGAAATCGGGCCGTGCTTGGCGAAATAGGCTTCGGCCTTGTCCAGCTTCTCCTGCTCCAGAAACATGTATTTGCCATAGCGGACCAGCAGAAACCGGCCAAAATATCGCGCCGCCCAGTAATTCAGCAGCGACCCCGTCATGGTGCCGGATATGGCCAGAAGGAAGACCAGCGGCCCGTTCCACGCGCCCTGATGGATCAGGTACCCGGCGGGGATCAGCGTCGCCTCACTGGGGATCGGCAAGGCCGTGCTTTCAAGAGCGGCCATCAGGAAAACCCCGAAATACCCCATCGCCTCGACGATCTGGACGATCCATTGTATGGCTGCTTCAAACATGGGGGCTTTGTAACCAAAGAACGGCGTCAGGGGAAGAAATAATTCGGGCAAGGCCCGTTAATTCTTTAGAAAGCATTATGGCTTTAACTGTCATGGCGGTTGACGAAACCTGTAAACAATGTCAATTGCTTGGAAGATTATATTAACGGAGGCTTTTTTGCCCGCCACCAATCTTGTCATCGTCGAGTCGCCGTCCAAGGCCAAGACTATTAATAAGTATCTCGGCCCGGACTATGAAGTCCTGGCCTCGTTCGGCCATGTCCGCGACCTGCCCCCGAAAGACGGCTCGGTGCTGCCCGATAACGATTTTACGATGAGCTGGCAACTGGGCGACCGCGCGGCCAAGCCGGTCAGCGATATCAAGAAGGCCCTGAAAACCGCCAAAGTCCTGTTCCTCGCGACTGACCCTGACAGGGAAGGCGAAGCCATTTCATGGCATGTGAAGGAAATCCTGAACGACGAAAAGCTGCTAAAGGATAAAAAAGTCTATCGCGTCACTTTCAACGAAATCACCAAGAAGGCCGTGCAGGAAGCGTTCGAGAATGCGCGCCAGCTGGACGAACATCTGATCGAGGCTTACCTCGCCCGCCGTGCCTTGGATTATCTGGTCGGATTCAATATCTCCCCCGTGCTGTGGCGCAAGCTGCCGGGCAGCCGGTCGGCCGGGCGCGTGCAGTCGGTCGCGCTGAAACTGATCTGCGAGCGTGAAGACGAAATCGAAAAATTCCGCGCGCAGGAATACTGGAGCATCACGGCAAAGCTGCTGAATGTTGACGGCGTGCCGTTCAACGCGCGGCTGACAACGCTCGCCGGGAACAAGCTCGACAAGCTCGATATCAAATCGGAAGACCAGGCGCAACAGGCGGTCGCCCGCATTCAGAACAAAGCGCTGAAAGTCCAGACGGTTGAAAAGAAACAGCTGCGCCGCAACCCGTATGCGCCATTCATTACATCGTCCCTGCAGATGGAAGCATCGCGCAAGCTGCGCATCTCTGCCTCCCAGACCATGCGCCTCGCGCAAAAACTATATGAGGGCGTGGAGATTAACGGTGAGACGGTCGGCCTGATCACCTATATGAGGACGGACGGCACCACGCTTTCGGAAGACGCGGTCGCGCAATGCCGCTCGGTCATTCAAACCAAATACGGCGATAAATACCTGCCTGCCGCCCCGCGCCTGTATAAATCCAAGGCCAAGAACGCGCAGGAAGCGCACGAAGCCATTCGTCCTACGGACCTCAATCGCTTGCCCGAAGACGTCAAACGCTTCGTCGATGAACAGATGTTCGCGCTCTACGACCTGATCTGGAAGCGCACCATGGCGAGCCAGATGGAAAACGCCATTATGGACCAGGTCGCCGCCGATATTTCCGACGGCACGGATGATGTTGTTTTGCGCGCCACCGGCTCTGTCATCGCCTTCGACGGTTTCCTCACATTATATAAAGAGGAAAAAGAAGACGAGGACGAAGCCGATGAAGAAAACCGCCGTCTGCCGCCTTTGAACCAGGGCGATGCGACGCGCATTTCCAGCATCGACCCCGAACAGCATTTCACACAGCCGCCGCCGCGTTATTCCGAAGCATCGCTGGTCAAAAAACTGGAAGAACTTGGCATTGGTCGCCCCTCTACATACGCGTCGATCATGCAGGTCTTGCAGGACCGCAACTATGTGAAGCTGGAAAAGCGCCGGTTTGAACCTGAAGACCGTGGCCGCATCGTCACCGCCTTCCTGCAGAAATTTTTCACGCGCTACGTCGATTATAATTTTACCGCGACGCTGGAGGAAGAACTCGACGCCATCGCGGCGGGCGAATTGTTCTGGAAGGAAGCCCTGCGTCAGTTCTGGCAGGATTTCATCAAGGCGATCGGCGAAACCAAGGGCCTGACTATTACCGAAGTCATCGACCATCTGAACGAAGATCTCGGCGCGCATTTCTTCCCTGCGAAAGGCGACGGATCCGATCCGCGCGTTTGCCCGGCCTGCCAGAAGGGCCAACTGTCCCTGAAGCTTGGCAAGTTCGGCGCCTTTATCGGCTGTTCCAATTATCCCGAGTGCCGCTTCACCCGTCCGCTGGTTTCCCCGGACGATACGGATGGCGATGAGGGCGCGAAGCTTGCCAATGAACCAAAAATCCTCGGCAACGATCCAGGGACGGGCCGCACGATCTCCTTAAGGCGCGGTCCTTACGGCCCTTACGTCCAGATCGACCCGCCGCTGGAGGCGTCAACCGCACCGCCCCCGCCCCCCGAACCGGAACCTGAAGCCGACACCAAAGGCAAAAAGGGCAAGGGCAAAGCGAAAAAAGCGCCCAAGCCCAAGGTTGAAAAACCGAAACGCCAGGGCTTGCCGCCCGGCACGAAAGCCGAAGACGTCACGTTTGAAATGGCGTTGAAACTTCTGGCCCTGCCGCGCGAAATCGGCCTGCATCCTGAAACGAAGGAAATGATCGTCGCGGGCATTGGCCGCTTCGGCCCGTTCCTGAAACATCAGAACGTCTTTTCCTCCATCCCGAAAGATGAAGACCTGATGACCATCGGTATCAACCGTGCCGTCACCATCATCGCCGACGTCGCCGAAAAACGCGCCAAGCGCGAAGCGGCGGGCGGCGGGCGGTTTAAGAAGAAAGCCAAAGCTGAGGGCGAAACCGCAATGGAAAACCAGAAAAAGCCGACCGCGAAAAAGAAAGCGCCGGCTAAAAAGAAAGTCGTTAAGAAAACCACAAAAGGCACGGCCACTAAGGCCGAGGACCTGGACCCACCGTTTTAATCATTTACCCTAATTCCGCATCGCAGCAACGAAATTTCGAGCCGTCTTTTTGTAGTTTGGATATATTTGCAATTTCAAACTCACTTAAAAACGGTGCTGATATGACTTCTGAAATGAAAAAAACTCCTCCTAATGCCACGGAAGCTTTTAGAATTACTCGTACCTGTGGAGATATTGCCATTGCTACTATTTATCCAAAAGACTGCATGGCTCTTACCCCTAGCGGCAGATATAAGGATTTGACGCAAAAGGAGATTGGCGCCGCGCAAGCTTATCCTGTTCCCAGCGTCACAAAATAAGAAAAGACGATACTACTTCTCTTTCAGGATGTCCTGCTTCGGCGGACATTCTGTTGTTTATTGAATTGGTTTGTAAAATAAATTCTATACGAAAAAACGCAGGTCTTGCTTCATATAGAAAAATGAAATAAATATTGACATAATTTAAAATTATGCTAAAATAAAAAAATTTTAGGAGATTAAAATGCAACATGAGAATACTTTAAAATTGTTTTGGCGAAGCCACGCAGTTTCCAAGGGGATACAACCGCTAGCTGATAATATCCTGCTATGGCAGGATCATCTTGCCAGCAAGGAGGCTCTTCCGGTTGTTAATAAAATTCAGCCGTCACTCTAAATCTTTCTGATCTTGGTTAAACAGATGGAATGGCAGGGGCTGTTGTTTCATAATAGAGCCTATGCCATAGATTATCCTTATCTTTGACGATAACGGGTCCGCTGTGAAACATCTCGATCAATCCTCCATTCTTGCGTATCTCCAGGACAGCCCCAAACCCGTGAATAAACGGGACCTCGCCCACGCCCTGCATGTAAAGGGCGATGACCGCGTCATCCTGAAAGATCTACTACGGCAGATGGAAGACAGCGGGATGATCATCAAGCATCCGGGGCAGGAATACAGCGTGCCCCGCGGCCTGCCCACCGTCACGATCCTGGAAATCACCGACGTCACCATGGACGGCGACGTGATGGCGAAACCGACAGAATGGGTTGAAGCGTCGCAAGGCCCGATGCCGCGCATCGAAGTCAATCCCGAAACCAAGGGACAGGCTGCCGCTATCGGTGACCGTATTCTGGCCCGTATGCGCCGCGTATCGGATACGTTTTACAAGGCCGATGTTATCCGCCGCCTGGATTCACCGCAGGGGCATATCCTTGGTTTAGTCCGCCGCCAGAAAAACAATTTTATCCTGCAGCCAACGAACAAGCGCGCCAAATTCGATTTTGACCTGCCGCAGGCGGATCTGAACGGCGCGACGGACGGCGACCTGGCCGTCGGTGAAATCCAGCCCGGTCGCGGTCTGACGCGCAAGAAAGTTCGCGTCATCGAAGTGATCGGCCGTGAAAACGACCCGAAGGCCATCAGCCTGATCGCGCTCTACGAAGCCGGGATCAAGCCGGAATTTCCGAAGGAGGTCCTGGATGAAACGGCCAGCATGGACGTGCCGGACCTGAAAGGCCGCGAAGATTTACGATCCATCCCGCTGGTCACGATCGACGGCGCGGATGCGCGCGACTTTGACGATGCCGTCTATGCGGAAGCGGATGGCGACGGTTTTCACCTGATCGTCGCCATCGCCGATGTCGCTTATTACGTGCGGCCCGATACGGCGCTGAACCGCGAAGCCTATCGCCGCGGCAATTCCACCTATTTCCCCGACCGCGTCGTGCCGATGCTGCCGGAAAAACTCTCCAACGATCTGTGCTCCCTGCGTCCGCGCGAAAACCGCGCCTGCCTCGCCATGCATATGTGGATCGACGGCAACGGGCAGATGCAGCGCCATAAAATCGTGCGCGGCCTGATGCGCTCCGAAGCGCGTCTGACCTATCAGCAGGTGCAGGCCGCGAAGAACGGCCATCCCGACGATCTGACCGGCCCGCTGATGGAGCGCGTGATCAACCCGCTGTACGCCGCCTACGATCTTCTATGGAAGGCGCGGGAAAAGCGCGGCGCGCTCGATCTTGATTTACCTGAACGCCAGATCCTGATCGACAGCAATAACCGCATGACCGGCGTTACAATTCGTGAACGTCTGGATTCCCACAAGCTGATCGAGGAATTCATGATCCTCGCCAATGTCGCGGCGGCAGAGGCGCTGGAAAAACGCAACGCGCCTTGCGTCTATCGCGTGCATGAACGCCCCGATACCGCGAAGCTGGATTCCATGCGCGATTTTATTGCGACGTTCGGCCTTACCCTTGCCAAAGGCCAATCCATCAAACCGGCGCAGATCAACCAGATTCTGCACCAAGCCGAAAAACTGCCCTACTCCCACTTGATCAGCCAGATGATTTTGCGCAGCCAGAGCCAGGCACGGTATCATACGGAGAATGACGGGCATTTCGGCCTTGCCCTGCGGCGCTACGCCCATTTCACATCACCCATTCGCCGGTATGCCGATCTTCTGGTCCATCGCAGCCTGATCCGCGCTTACGATTTGGGCCCCGGTAAATTGGATGACGGCGACGAAGCGCGCCTCGAACAGATGGCCGAACATATTTCCGACACGGAACGCCAGTCGATGGAGGCGGAGCGCAACGCCGTCGACCGTTTCACCGCTGCCTATCTGTCCCAGAAAGTGGGCGCACAATTCCCGGGCCGGATTTCCGGCGTCACACGCTTCGGCCTGTTTGTCACGCTGGATGAAAGCGGCGCAGACGGGCTGATCCCCATCCGCACCCTGCCGAAGGATTTTTATATCCATGACGAAAAGAACCATGCCCTGGTGGGGGAACGCAGCGGACGGGTTTACCGCATGGGCGCCCGGCTGGTCACGACCCTTGTCGAGGCCGATCCCCTGACCGGCAGCACCATTCTGGCCCTGGTGGGGGAAGCCAGCGCCGATATTCCTGGCATTTTCTTCGCAAAACCTGTAACTTCACCGAGGAACAATAGACATAACAGAGGTCATCGTCGGGACAGCGCCAAGCGCGATAAGGATAAAGGTAAACGCGGACGGCACGGCAAATCTAAACGCTGAGGAATCTTGAGGGAAATGCTATGGGAGATGTCATTTACGGAGTTTTTAAACAAGCTGCGGCAAACCAATCCCCTTCGACTATCAAAGCTATCGATAACCTCCTGATTTCTCTAAACGGCATTGCCGACAGCTTCGATCAGGATGCGTTAATGGCTGTCGCCGCGGCCAGCGCCCGCCACAGGCCGGGACTGGCGGGGCATAAAGACATGCGCCATCTGCCATTTTTTACCTTATCGGGCAACGCTGAGGCTCTTGTCGTTCGCCCTGACCGCAGCCCGGACAATGAGGACGGGTTTGTCCTGTCTGTCGCATCGCCGGACGTAGCATGGTATGTCAGACCGGAGGGTTTGCTTGATGCGCTGGCGATGGAACGCGGCTTTCAAATCAGGCTCGCGGAACGTTGCATACCCATTCTGCCGCCCATGCTTATGGAGCGTTATTGTTCTTTTCCACCCGGTGAAGACAGGCTGGCAGTGGTGAAGACTTTGCGCCTGACAAGTGAAGGCCGGCCCTTCGGTCCATTGACCGTCGATCGCGCGATCATATCGTGCCATGATGATATCTCATTCCAGCAGGCTGACGAATATTTATGCGGTAACGACAATGCGGTCGTTAAAGCCTTGCACCATCCTTTCAATCTCCTCGAACCTGTATATATGGCGCTTTATAACGATGCCGAAAAGCGAGGCGAATTGAGTTTCGAGCAAGAGCGGATTACGGTCGTGGCGACCGAAGACGGCAGAGTCGGATCGTTTAAAAAAGAACCGCGCCTGTTCAGCGAAGATATCCGCGAAAAGATCATTGTAGCGGTGAATGCCGCCGCAGCCCAGCGCCTGTCGAATTATCCGGATTTACATGTATTGTACCGTGCGCAGGAAAGACCCATTCCCCGGCTTCTCCCACGCAGGATGTCACCTGCACAGCACATGAACGCATAATCTGCTTATGAAGTTGAAACGCTAAAATCTTCAGCTGGCGCGACCATCGGCAAAGGATATTTTCATGAACAGGCTCGTCCGCATTACGGTCTGGCTCTTGAACAATACTTGCAGGTTATATGTCCTACTGAATCTTATGGAGACATTATCAATCAGCGCGCGCTGCTGAAATCAGCCGGTTATGATACTGATATATCAGCGGATTTGCCTGACAATTTTGTCAGCATGATGAACACGCGTAAAAGCAATGTCGGCCAGATTCAAAAACAGGCCGTGCAATCCTATGCCCTGGCTTGGATTGACGCACAAAAGGGAAAAATGCTTGAAGCGAGGCTTATAAGCGTCAAAAATGATGCTATCACCCTGCATTTAAACGGATGCCCTTATAAACATGTCGAAACCCCCTCCAATTTGCAGTTTTTGATATTGAAAGGCTGGCTGGACCGGGCAACCCCTGAAGAAAAAGGGGTTTTTCAGGTTAAGATCCTTGAAACCGACCTTGCATCCGGGAGGTTAAAGCTCGGTTTTGAAAGCCTTGGCTCTATAAAGCCACCGTTGGAAACCCAGAGAAAACTTGACATAGGCTGAAAAATCCGTAATCTGCCCGTTCAGTTTAATCGCATAGAATAGGTTTAAGGCCATGGCCAAGAAGGGCGTCGCGAACAAGGTTCGCATGGAAAGCACGGCGGGCACCGGTTACCGCTACTACAAAAAGAAGGGCAAGAACGCCACGGAGAAGCTGAAGCTCCGTAAATACGACCCGATCAAGCGCGCGCATGTCATTTTCGAAGAAAAGAAAATGCCGCCTTCGAAGAAGAACTGATTTTTATCGGTTCGATACACAAAAGCGCCCGAAGGGGCGCTTTTTTATTGAGTGTAGCCATATCTTTCACGCACCGCCCTGTTCCGCCAGAAACCGCGTCAAAAGGCTCACATCTAAGCTTTGATTGCAGATTTTCTTTTCGAATGCATAAATCAGCGCCCTTAAATCCTTTGCCAGTCGCCGCAGGCTGGCATCCAGAGCTTCTTCGAGCACATATTCAACGAGGTTTAAAACCTCCAGCATTTTGTCAGTGGCTCTTTGCACCAATGACACATGATCCGTATTAAGGGTTAAAGACGCATCGCGCTTTATAACATTGCGGTAAAAAACCGTATAATCCTCAACCGCTTCCCGCAATTCCCGCATGGTTAAATGACGCATATTTCACCCCTTATGATCAAAGGATGATACAGATGAATATTTAATATGTCAATTAAATATGTTAAATATTAAAGCCATTCCAGCTTGGCGATCACCCGGCCCACGATCCGCGCGCCTTTCAGCGAGGTTACATACGGTTCATAGGTCTTGCCGCTGGCTTGAATCCTGATCTTGGGCGGGCGGGACTGGGGCAGGATTTCGCAATAGCGCAGGATATGGCCATAGTGGTCGGACAGGATAAAAACCCCCGCCGGGGCTGGCCGGACATCCGATACATCCACCAATACATACTCGCCAGACTGGAAATCCGGAGCCATGGTGTTGTCGGAAATCGGATAGACACGGATGTTTTCCGGCGCGGCGCGCGTCCCCTGGCTCAGCAGGGATGCGGGCATAACCCAGCTGCCGGTCTCCTGATGCTTGGACCGATCCTGCAAGGGCTGGATGACATAGCCTGCATCCTTGTTTTTCTTTGCGCCCGTCATACGCTCGCCATCGACAGGCAAACCGAAAAAGCGGCGCATGGCATGGTATTCGCTGGCTTTGATCTGACGTGTCCCGGCCAAAATCTTGCTGATGGCGGGCGGCTCCAATCCGATGAACTCCGCCAGCTCAGCCTTTACTTTATCGGGGTGGAGACGGAACTGCGTGTTGAGCCATTTATAATCCATAAATATATTATCATAAAATTTCGCATTGCTTGATATTGTCATTTTGGAAATCTTATGGTTCTATATTTCTGAAAAGGAAATTCATGGCCCGCTCTAATTCAAACGACCTGAATGCTACTATCGGCGCCAATTTACGCGCCCTGCGCGAATTTAATGGCGAAACCCAGGTAACGCTGGCCACCCTGCTCGGCATTACCTTTCAGCAACTGCAAAAATATGAACGCGGCCAGAACCGCCTGTCGGCGGAACGCCTGCACAGGCTGCGCGAACATTTCAAAGTGCCCTATGATTATTTTTTCCACGGCTATCGCGGTGAATCCCAAACCGCCATGGATGTCCTGACCGGTGATCCCGCAGCGGTCGAAGCCTTTCGCCTGATCCACAATCATAAAAATGCCGGAACCCGCGAAAAAATCCTTGAGGTTATTCGTATCCTGACCCGCTGATATTCCTGCGAAGGATATATCCCCTTTCCCCCGTACTATATTTACGAACCATTTTGACCCTGAATTTGTTATATTCAGTCAAAGACTTACCGTATCGGGGACAGCATGAAACAATCGCGCAAAACCTGGATCCTTCCTGTTTTGATCCTGCTGCTGGCGGCGGGGGGCGGGGTTTATTATTTCAAAACCCAGAAAGCCGGAAAAACCGATCAGGCCGCGGCATCCACCGTCACCGTGACGCGCGGCGATATCGAGGACGCGGTGACATCTCAGGGCAAGCTGGAACCCAAGGACTATGTCGATGTCGGAACACAAGTATCGGGCCAGTTGAAAACCCTGCATGTCGCCATCGGCGATACGGTTAAAAAAGGCGATTTGCTGGCGGAGATCGACCCGCAGGTCTATCAGGCCAAAGTAGAAGCCGACCTTGCCAGCATCCGCACCCTGCAGGCACAGGTGCAGCAGCAGAACGCCCAGATCGACCTCGCGAAACAGCAGCATCAGCGCAACCTTGATCTTTATAAAGTGAAAGCCATCAGCGAAGATGCGCTGCAGACCACGCAATCGCAATTGAAAGTGTCGCAGGCGCAATTGTCGGCATTGCAGGCGCAAATCCAGCAGCAGAAATCCGCGCTGGACGGGGACCGCGCCAATCTCGGCTACACCAAAATCTATGCGCCGATGGACGGCACGGTCGTGTCGCAATCCACCAAGCAGGGCCAGACCGTCAATGCCAGCCAGTCCGCGCCCGTGATCGTGCAGCTCGCCAATCTCGATATCATGACCGTGCGCGCGCAGGTGGCGGAGGCCGATGTGATGCGCCTGAAAACCGGCGTGCAAGTGTATTTCACCACGCTGGGCGGCACGCGCAAATGGAACGCGGCCGTGCGTCAGATCCTCCCCACGCCGCAAACCGTCAACGATGTTGTGCTGTATGACGTGCTGGTCGATGTCGACAACACCGACCGCCAGCTGATGCAAGGCATGAGCACGCAGATGTTTTTCGTGGTGGCGAAGGCGGATGACGTCCTGACTGTTCCTGTCTCCGCACTGGGCCGCCATCTTGCAAAACAGGATAATGAAACCGGGCAGGCCTATCGCGTGAAACTTCAGGGGCAATCCGAACCCACGCTCATCCGCGTCGGCCTGATGGACCGTACCAACGCGGAAGTGAAGTCGGGCCTGAAGGACGGCGATGTACTGACCGTCACTGCGCCATCTGTCAAAAAAGACAATAACCAAAATAACAGCCAGCGCCGCATGGGTGGCCCTCCGGGCGGAGGACCCCGCCTGTGAGCCAGCCCCTGCTCCATCTCGATGCGATCAGCCGCCATTATCAGAGCGGCGATACGGTCGTGCGCGCGCTGGACGACGTATCGTTGACCATTCATGACGGCGAATTCGTCGCGATCATGGGGCAATCCGGTTCAGGCAAATCGACATTGATGAACATTATCGGCTGCCTCGACCGCCCGACAGCGGGGCGGTATCTGGTGAAAGGCCGCGACGTGTCGGATTTCAATCCCGACGATCTTGCGGCCTTGCGGCGTGAAGTCTTCGGTTTTGTCTTCCAGCGTTACAATCTTCTCGCAACCGCAACCGCGGCGGAGAATGTCGAAATCCCCGCCCTTTATTCCGGCATGAAACGCCGCGACCGGCTGGATCGCGCGCATGAATTGCTCGGCAATCTTGGCCTCGCCGAGCGTGCGGACCACAGGCCGTCGCAATTGTCCGGCGGGCAGCAGCAGCGCGTCGCCATCGCCCGCGCATTGATGAACGACCCGCCCGTCATTCTGGCCGATGAACCGACAGGCGCGCTGGACAGCCGGTCGGGCGAGGATGTGATGAATCTTTTGAAAACCCTGCATGCATCGGGCCGAACGATCATCCTTATTACGCATGATGAAAAAGTCGCGATGCACGCGCATAGGATTGTGCGAATACAGGATGGAAAGATTTTAAAGGACATCTATCTTCTCCCTCTGCGGGAAAATAAAAGGGGGTATGGCGGCCAGGACCAACCTTGAAATGCGGCAAGCCTCACTTGTAGCCCTCTCCCCAAAGGGGAGAGGGGGCAGACCTCGCCGCCGAACTATCCGAATCCACCAAAACCGCTCTGCGCGCCCTGCACGCCAACATCTTCCGCACTGCTCTCACCCTGCTAGGCATCATCATAGGCGTGGCCGCCGTCATCACCATGTTGGCCATTGGCCAAGGCAGCAAACAAAAGGTCGTGGATCAGATCAGCGCCATGGGCACGAACCTTCTGTCCATCCGCGCCGGGCAGCCAGGGCAGCGTGCCACAGGCGACATCGCTACCCTAAGTGTTGCTGACGCCGAAGCCATTGAAGACGTACCGCATGTCGCCGCCGTCGCCGCCGAACGCAATGGCCGCATGACCCTGCGCGCTGGAAACATCGACTACGCCACCACCGTCACCGGCACCAGTCCCGGCTTCCCCGCCGTACGCGACTGGCCGCTGCAGGACGGGCAGTTCTTTATCGACCGCGACATGAAAAGCTATATGCCTGTGATCGTGCTGGGCCAAACCGTCATCAAAACCCTGTTTCCAGACGGTGAGTCGCCTGTCGGTAAATATGTGATCGTCGGCAATATCCCGTTCCAGGTGATCGGCACACTGGCGGCCAAGGGCGCGACCGCCTGGGGGCAGGACCAGGACGATGCGGCATTTGTTCCCATAACCACAGGGCTTGTCCGCTTGTTCGGCAAAACCTATATCAACAGCATTACGCTGAAGGTCGACCGGACCGAGGCGATCGACGCGACGCAGGACGCCATCACGGCCCTGCTGACCGCGCGGCACAGGACAGAGGATTTTAACATCCGCAATATGGCTTCCATGCTTGAAACCGTCACGGCGACGCAGAACACGCTGACCTATCTTCTGGGCGCGGTCGCGGCCATTTCCCTGCTGGTCGGCGGCATCGGGGTCATGAATATCATGCTGGTCAGCGTCACCGAACGGACGCGCGAAATCGGCATCCGCATGGCCACGGGCGCCAGGCGGCGGGATATCATGCTCCAGTTCAATACGGAAGCCGCGGTGGTGTGTATTATCGGCGGCCTGCTGGGAATTTTCACCGGATGGCTTGCGGGATGGGCCGTTTCGATGTTTGATGTGGCCGTGGTGTTCACGCCCCTGCCCGCGATGCTGGCGTTTTCCAGCGCGGTACTGACGGGTCTTCTGTTCGGCTGGCTGCCGGCCCGGAAAGCATCAAGGCTGGACCCCGTCGTGGCGCTGTCGTCTGAATAAGGTTTTAAAAGGATTTTGGAGTTTTCAATGAAGAAGATACTGACCGGTTCCCTGATCTGCGCGCTTCTGACCGGCTGTTCCCTGATCCCGGATTTTAAAAAGCCGGACGTCGAAACCCCGCCGGCCTGGAAAGCCGCCGACGCCACGGCCCCCGCCGACCAGAAAGTCGCGCCGGACTGGTGGACCGCCTTCGGCAGCACCGAACTGAACGGCTTCATGACCCAGGCGCTGGACCAGAACAACGATCTGCGCGCCGCGCTGGCCCGTATCGAACAGGCGCGCGCCAATGCCCGCATCGCGGGCGCGACGCTGATGCCCAGCGTGTCCGGCAATGCTGGTTTAGATTTGACCCGCAGTAAAGGCGGACGCCGCGGCAGCAGCAGCTTTGTAACCGGCGGCTCCAGCATCGTCAGCGGCGGCGGCACTGGTGATAAAGCAACCTATAACCGCAGCGCCGATGCCGGTGTCGTCGTTTCCTATGAAGTCGACCTGTTCGGCGGCAACCGCGCCTCCGTCGCGGCGGCGGAAGCCGGCGTAGAGGGGAGCATTTATGATCAGCAGGCCCTTGCCCTCACCACGATGGGCGACGTTGCCGGCACATATTTCCTGACGCTGAACCTGCGTGAACGCGTTAAGATCGCAGAACAGAATTTGAAAAACGCTCAGGAAGTCTTACGCATCGTCGATGCACGCTTTAATGCAGGCGCATCCTCCGCCCTGGAAGTCGCACAACAGAAAACCGTGCTGGCCAGCAACCAGGCCGCTTTGTCCACGCTGAAGGCACAGGAAACCAACGCTGAAAACGCGCTGGCCGTTCTGGTCGGCAAACCGCCGCAGACCATCGAAATCAAATCCGACTCCCTCAAAGACCTGACCGTTCCCGGCCTTGCCCCGACGCAGCCGTCAACCCTGCTGGAACGCCGCCCGGATATCCGCAGTGCCGAAGCCTCCCTGGTCGCCGCCAACGCCAATATCGGCGTGGCGCGCGCGGCCTTCATGCCAAAGCTGGATCTCGGCGCGGGCCTGTCTTTCGCCTTCAATCCATTGACCGCGCCTTTGACGACGGTGGTCAGCGGCTCATCCAGCCTTCTGGCGCCGATTTTCACAGGCGGTTCGCTGGAAGGACAACTGGATCTTGCGAAAGCACGTCAGGCTGAGCTGGTTGAAAACTACCGCAAGACAGTGTTGGTTTCTTTCCAGGAAACCGAAGATGCACTGACCGCGACACGCGCGGGCCGCGAGCGGGAGACGGCATTGAAAGAATCCGTCACGCAGGCGCAGCGTTCCTATGATCTGTCGCGCCAGTTGTACAATTCCGGCGCGGTCGATTTTCAGACCCTTCTGAACGCGCAGGCCAGCCTGTTGTCGGCGGAGGATAATTACGCCGCCGTGCGTCTGGAGATGCTGCAGGCTTCGATCAATCTGTACAAAGCCCTCGGCGGCGGCTGGCAAACCAAAACGGCCATAACGGCGGCCAATGCCGCCAATACAGGTCCGGCCGTTCCCGCTTTGCCAGCTGCACCGGTAAAGGCCGAACCCATCGCCACAACACCTTCAGGCCCCGCGCCACTGACCATCACCACCGAGCCGGTAGCGCCTAAAGCGCCGGTTGCCGCACCAACGGCACAGCCCGCCAAGTCCGCGCCTGGATGGCCGAGACCGTTTAGCAGGTAGAGTGGCTAGTTTAGTCCTGACCCGTAAAAATTCTAATTGACATCTTATTCAAGTTATAGGAATATTATCTTACACAAGCCACGAGTGCGCCCGCACTTGTGGCTTTTTTGTTTTTCAACAGATCGAGATTTCCAATGACAATCAAGCTCAGCAAACCCTTTACGGCCAATAACGCCGTCGATGAATTCGATGTCAGGCAAATGAAAGGCGTTTTAAACCGCCTTGGCTATTACCAGCCCTATGAAAAGACGGGTATCACCGGTATCCCCGATACAGGTGTATTCGCCGCCCTCAAAGCTTTTCAAAAAGACCATGGCCTGCCCTCCACCGGCATGGCCAAACCAGGCGATAAGACAATAGAAACCCTAAACGCCGAAGCAGGTAAAACGCCGGAAGGATTC
>JBGAQU010000023.1:0-11828 GCA_044220535.1 Alphaproteobacteria bacterium
GGTCACAGTTTTACCAACAGACATACTGGGTTTACCTTCATGGTCTGTATAAAACTCTATATCTCCTTGGCCTTCACAAAACTCATCACTGATTAGTTTGTAGGCTTTATAGTTTTCATCGAGCTTTTTAAGCTGCTCGGTTAAAAGATCGGCAGGACACTTAGCTTTAACTGCCTTTTCGAATTCTTCTTTTGTCATTGTCATTTCAAGTCTCCTTAAGCCGCTGTTTTACCGGATTTTTTGGCAGCGGCCTTTTTCGGCGCGGCTTTCTTTCCGGTTTTTGCGGTTGCGTTAGCGGTTGCGTCCATCGCAGTCTTTACTCGCGCGATCTGGCGGCGGGTGTTGCGGATTTCCGACGTATTGGCCAATTGGCCCTGGCTTTTCTGGAAGCGCATGTTCATCTGGCGCTTTTTCAGGTCCATCAGGTCTTTTTGCAGCTCATCGGCCGTTTTACCCGTCAGATCTACCTTTTTTTTCTTTTTGTCCGCCATGGCGGTCTCCTTCAACTTCTATCGTTATTCGCCGACGCGGGCGATGAACTTGGTTTTGATCGGCAGCTTGGCGGCGCCCAGCTCGAACGCCTCGCGGGCGACTTGCGGGTTGACACCGTCGATTTCAAACAGAATACGGCCGGCCTTTACACGGGCCGCCCACCATTCAGGCGCACCCTTACCGGAACCCATCCGCACTTCCAGAGGTTTTTTCGAAACCGGCACGTCCGGGAATATGCGGATCCAGACGTTGCCCTGACGCTTCATGTGACGCGTGATGGCACGGCGTGCGGCTTCGATCTGACGCGCGGTCAGGCGATCCGGCTCCATTGCCTTCAGGCCGTAAGCGCCGAATGCCAGTGTCGCGCCCGAAGTCGCCAGGCCATGAATGCGGCCTTTATGCTGCTTGCGGTATTTGGTTTTTTTCGGTTGTAACATAGCCTTGTCTTCCTAAAAAAATCGTCGATTACTGTCTCGGTGCTCCACCTTCGGCGGGGCGGTTTTCGGACCGTTTGTCGCGCGCCATCGGATCGTGTTCCATGATGTCGCCTTTGTAGATCCAGACCTTCACGCCGATGATCCCGTAGGTGGTCAGCGCTTCGGCAAAGCCGTAATCCATATCGGCACGCAGCGTATGCAAAGGCACGCGGCCTTCACGGTACCATTCGGTCCGGGCAATGTCGGCGCCGCCGAGACGGCCCGCAACGTTGATCCGGATGCCCTGGCCGCCCTGGCGCAGTGCGCTTTGCACAGCGCGTTTCATGGCGCGGCGGAAGGAAACCCTACGCTCCAGCTGCTGGCAGACGCCTTCGGCGACCAGCTGCGCATCGACTTCCGGCTTGCGGATTTCGACGATGTTCAGGCTGACGTCGGAACCGGCGCGGGCGGACAGGTCCTTACGCAGTTTTTCGATATCGGCGCCTTTTTTGCCGATGATCGTGCCAGGACGCGCGGTGTGCACCGTCACTTTCGTGTTCTGCGCGGCGCGTTCGATCACGACCTTGCTGATGCCGGAGGCTTTCAGGCGGTCTTTCACGTATTCGCGCAGTTTCAGATCGGCAACCAGGCGTTTCGCGTAATCGCGGTCCGAAAACCAGCGCGAATCCCAGGTGCGGTTGATGCCGAGGCGCAGACCGATTGGATTAACCTTGTGACCCATATTCCTTAAGCTCCTTCGCGTTCGCGGACAACCACCGTCAGGCGGCTGAAAAATTTCTCGACGGGGGCGGATTTACCGCGGCCGCGCGCATGGAAGCGGCGCATTTTAACGGCCTTGCCGACGGTCGCTTCCGCGACATACAGGCGGTCCACATCTAGGCCGTGGTTGTTTTCAGCGTTCGATACGGCGGCCTGCAGAACCTTTTTCACATCAGCGGCAATACGGCGGCTGCAGAAATCAAGATCGGTCATCGCCTTGCCCGCTTTTTTGCCGCGGATCAGCTGCGCGACAAGGTTCAGCTTGCGCGGGCTGGTGCGAAGATATTTCGCGTAGGCTCTGGCTTCATTGTCGGCCTTGCGGGCCGGGTTGGCGGACTGTCCCATTATGCTGCTCCTTTAGCCACTTTTTTGTCGCCACCGCCGTGACCTTTGAAGGTACGGGTCGGCGCGAATTCGCCAAGCTTGTGCCCGATCATCTGGTCGGTGACCAGGACGGGGATGAATTTATGACCATTATGGACACCGAACGTCATGCCCACCATGTTCGGCAGGATGGTCGAACGGCGCGACCAGGTCTTGATCACATCCTTGCGGCCGCCGCTCCGTGCCGTCTCTACCTTCTTCAGAAGGTGACGGTCGATAAACGGGCCTTTCCATACGCTACGTGCCATTTTCTTAGCCTTTGATTAGTTTATTTAAAACTTGGATAGTATGCAGGTTCCTCTGCGCCCAAGAAGCGTTGAATTCTAAACTTTCCCTTTTTTTAGGATCGTCTACAGTCTTTGCGATTTCAAAGATTCTTTTTAAACAATTATCAAGATCCGCTTCACAACTATCTTTTTCGATCTGGATGCTTTCTTCAAACTTTTGAAGTCTGGACATTATTTTTTCCTCCTGCGGATAATGTACTTATCCGTCGACTTGTTCTTACGTGTTTTGTAGCCCTTGGTCGGTACGCCCGAGAAGGAGACCGGATGACGGCCGCCCGAGGTGCGGCCTTCGCCGCCGCCATGCGGGTGATCGACCGGGTTCATGACGACGCCGCGGTTATGCGGCTTCCGGCCAAGCCAGCGATTACGGCCGGCCTTGCCCTTGCTGGTGTTGAAATGGTCGGGGTTCGACACCGCGCCCACTGACGCCATGCAATCCTGACGCACGACGCGCAGTTCGCCGGAGGCCAGTTTCACCTGGGCATAGCCCTGGTCACGGCCGACGAGCTGGGCGTAGGTGCCTGCGGAACGGCACATCTGGCCGCCCTTGCCGGGCTTCATTTCGATGTTGTGAATGATCGTGCCGACCGGCATGTTTTTCAGCATCATCGCGTTGCCGGGCTTCACGTCGGTTTTTTCACCGGCGATCACCTGGTCGCCAGCCTTCAGGCGCTGCGGCGCAAGGATATAGGCCAGTTCGCCGTCTTTGTATTTGATCAGCGCAATAAATGCGGTGCGGTTCGGATCGTATTCCAGACGCTCAACCGTTGCGACCATATCGAACTTGCGGCGCTTCCAGTCGATGATGCGGTAACGGCGTTTATGGCCGCCCCCACGGAAACGCGACGTGATACGGCCCGTATTGTTACGGCCGCCGCTGGCATGCTTGCCTTCGGTCAGCGAAGCCTCGGGCTTGCCTTTCCACAGGAAGCTGCGATCGGTGATGATCAGCTGGCGGGTGCCTGGCGTTACCGGATTGAAATTTTTAAGTGCCATCGTTTTAAGCCCTTCTTAAATCCTTAAAGTCCTTTAGATACCGCTGCCGATATCGATTGTCTGGCCTGCTTCCAGCGATACGATCGCCTTCTTGCGGTCGCTCTTGAAACCGAGGCGGCCCTGGAAGCGTTTGGTCTTGCCCTTGTGGACCAGCGTGTTCACGGCTTTCACCTTGACGCTGAACAAAGCCTCGACAGCCGATTTGATCTGCGGCTTGGTCGCGGTCAGCGGCACCTGGAACGTCACCTGGTTATGTTCGGAACCACGGGTCGATTTTTCGGTGATCACCGGGGCGCTGACAACGTCATACATCCACGCGGCGATTTCCTGTTTTTCTTTCTTTTTCGCAGCCATCATACTTCTCCTTATGCCTTCAGACGTTCGGTCAGATCGGCAATCGCTTCCTTGGTCAGCACCAGCGTGTCGTGGCGCAGGATGTCATAGACATTGGCGCCGAGAGACGGCAGCACGTCGATATGCGGGATGTTGCGCACCGACAGGGTGAAGTTTTCATCCATTTCAGCGCCGCCAACGATGAGTGCGGAGGTCACGCCCATGGCGGAGAGCTTCACAGCAACATCTTTCGTTTTTGGCTTTGCAATTTTCGCGCCGTCCAGGACGACCAGCTTGCCGTCGCGGCTTTTCGCGGACAAAGCCATGCGCAGGGCCAGTTTACGGATTTTCTTCGGCAGTTCGGTGGCGTGTGACCGCACAACCGGGCCAAAAATCGTCGCGCCGCCGACATATTGCGGGGAGCGGCGGGAGCCGTGACGGGCGGAACCCGTGCCTTTTTGCTTGTAAGGCTTTTTGCCGGTGCCGCTGACTTCGGATTCACCCTTGGTCTTGTGGTTGCCGGAGCGGCGCTTGTTCAATTGATAATGAACCATGCGGTGCAGGATGTCTTCGCGCACTTCGACGCCGAACACGGCATCATCAAGCTCGATATCGCCCGAGGCTTTGTTATCCAGATTTTTAACAGCCATTTTCATGGTTATTCACCTTCTTTTTGTTCAGTTGGCGCGGCTTCTGCAGCAGGCGCCCCGGCAGCCTTGGCAGCGCCTTTCAGGCCCGCAGGCTTCGGCACATCCGGATGGGCCGGGCGTTTGACCGCGTCGGTCACCAGAACCCAGCCGCCATTCGCGCCCGGGACGTTGCCCTGGACCAGGATCAGATTGTCCTGTTCATCAACAGCGACGATTTTCAGGTTCTGCGTCGTGGTCGTATCGTTACCGTACTGGCCGGCCATTTTCTTGTTCTTGAAGACCTTGCCCGGATCCTGGCGCTGGCCGGTCGAACCGTGCGAGCGGTGGGAAACGGACACGCCGTGCGTCGCGCGCAGACCGCCGAAATTCCAGCGTTTCAGAACGCCCGAGAAACCATGGCCTTTGGACGTACCCTGCACATCGACAAACTGGCCCGGCACGAAATGCGTGACAGCCAGTTCAGCGCCGACTTCCAGAACGTTTTCATCGGCGACGCGGAATTCAACGACTTCTTTTTTCGGCTCGACCTTGGCTTTCGCGAAATGACCGCGCATCGCCTTACCGACGTTTTTCGCTTTCGCAACGCCTGCGCCCAGCTGGACAGCGGTGTAACCGTCTTTTTCCTTGCTGCGGACGGCCACAACCTGGCAGTTGTCCAGTTTCAGCACGGTCACGGGGATATGGCGGCCTTCGCTATCGAAATAGCGGGTCATCCCTTCCTTGCGCGCAATCAATCCAGTTCTCATTGTCTTCGTCCTTTTTTTAACCACAGAGGGCACAGAGTTAAGAGGAGTTCACAGAGGCTTTGATACCAACGAAACCGCATCTTTTAAAAATTAAAAACTCCGTGTCCTCTTTCTTTCTCTGTGAACTCTGTGTCCAAAAACCTTTTACGTACCCAGCATCTTGATTTCGATGTCAACGCCCGCGGCCAGATCCAGCTTCATCAGCGCGTCTGCCGTCTGCGGGTTCCATTCCTTGATATCAAGGACGCGTTTATGCGTGCGCATTTCAAACGCTTCCTGCGATTTCTTGTCGATATGCGGCGAACGATTCACTGTGAAGCGCTCGATCCGGGTCGGCAACGGTATCGGACCCAGAACACGTGCGCCTGTGCGTTTCGCCGTATCGACGATTTCTTTTGTGCATTGATCCAGAATTCTGTGATCGAACGCTTTCAGGCGGATGCGAATGCTTTGGTTTTCCATTGCCATTAACCTTTATCAACCGTTACTTCAAAATTTTCGCAACAACACCCGCGCCAACCGTCCGTCCACCCTCGCGGATAGCGAAGCGCAGGCCTTCGTTCATCGCGATCGGGGCGATCAGTTTCACCGTCACTTTCGCGTTGTCGCCAGGCATGATCATCTCTGTCCCGGCCGGCAGCAGAACCTCGCCCGTCACGTCCGTCGTGCGGAAGTAAAACTGAGGGCGGTAGTTCGTGAAGAACGGCGTATGGCGGCCGCCTTCGTCTTTCGACAGAATGTACGCCTCAGCCTCGAACTCCGTGTGCGGGTTGATGCTGCCGGGTTTGCAAAGCACCTGGCCGCGCTCGACGTCTTCGCGCTTCGTGCCGCGCAGCAGCGCGCCGATGTTATCGCCCGCCTCGCCCTGGTCCAGCAGTTTGCGGAACATCTCGACGCCCGTGACGATGGTTTTCTGGGTGTCGCGGATGCCGACGATTTCAATCTCCTCGCCGACCTTCACAACGCCCTGCTCCACGCGGCCCGTGCACACCGTGCCGCGGCCGGAGATGGAGAACACGTCTTCCACAGGCATCAGGAACGGCTTGTCCTTCGGACGGTCGGGCTGCGGGATGTAGCTGTCCACCGCATCCATCAGCGCGCGGATCGACGTCTCGCCAATCTCGGGGTTGCGGCCTTCCAGAGCGGCCAGGGCCGAGCCCTTCACGATTGGAATATCGTCGCCGGGGAAATCGTAGCTGGACAGAAGCTCGCGCACTTCCATCTCAACCAGGTCCAGCAGTTCAGCGTCATCCACCTGGTCGACCTTGTTCATGTACACAACGATCGACGGCACGCCGACCTGGCGCGCCAGCAGGATGTGTTCGCGGGTCTGCGGCATCGGGCCGTCCGCCGCGTTCACAACATGTTCTTCACGTAATCGGCGTGGCCAGGGCAATCCACGTGCGCGTAGTGGCGCTTGTCGGTTTCATACTCAACGTGCGCCGTGCTGATGGTGATGCCGCGGGCTTTCTCCTCAGGCGCCTTGTCAATCTGGTCATACGCGCGGAATTCTTTCGAGAAATACTTCGTGATCGCGGCCGTCAGCGTCGTCTTCCCGTGGTCAACGTGCCCGATCGTGCCAATGTTGCAGTGCGGCTTCGTCCGCTCGAATTTTTCCTTAGACATGGTCTCTTTCCTTCTTTCCTAAAAAGCCTGATCTCAGGCGTATTTCTCTTTAACCTGCTCGGCCACGTTTGCCGGAACCGGCTCATAATGGTCGAACTGCATTGTGTACTGGGCGCGGCCTTGCGATTTGGAGCGCAGGTCGTTGATGTAACCGAACATCGAAGCCAGCGGGACCAGAGCGGTGACGACTTTCGCGTTGCCGCGGTCTTCCATCGCATTGATCTGGCCGCGGCGGCTGTTGATGTCGCCGATGACGTCGCCCATATATTCTTCCGGCGTGACGACTTCGACCTTCATCACCGGCTCAAGCAATTGAGGACCGGCCTTCGCCATGGCTTCTTTAAAGGCTGCCTTGGCAGCGATTTCGAAGGCCAGAACGGAGGAGTCAACGTCGTGGTAAGAACCGTCGATCAGGGTGACTTTGAAGTCGACTACAGGGAAGCCGGCGATAATGCCGCTTTCTTTCGCCTGGTTCAGGCCTTTTTCAACGCCCGGGATGTATTCCTTCGGAACGGCGCCGCCGACGATTTCATTTTCGAATTCGAAGCCTACGCCGCGTTCACCCGGTTCGAACACCAAGGTGATTTTCGCGAACTGGCCGGTGCCACCGGTCTGTTTCTTGTGCGTATAGTTGACTTCGGTTTTCTTGGTGAAAGTCTCGCGGTACGCAACCTGCGGCGCGCCCACGTTGGCCTCAACCTTGAATTCGCGCTTCATGCGGTCAACGAGGATTTCCAAGTGAAGTTCGCCCATGCCTTTCAGGATGGTCTGGCCGCTTTCATGGTCGACCGACACGCGGAAGGACGGATCTTCAGACGCCAGGCGCTGCAGGGCGATGCCCATTTTCTCCTGGTCGGCTTTGGTTTTCGGTTCAACGGCCAATTCGATAACAGGCTCAGGGAATTCCATGCGTTCCAGAACGATCGGCTTGGCCGGATCGCACAGCGTGTCGCCGGTGGTCGTGTCTTTCATGCCGACCAGCGCGATGATGTCGCCAGCTTCGGCATATTTGATTTCTTCGCGGTTGTTGGCATGCATCAGAAGCATACGGCCGATGCGTTCTTTTTTATCCTTCACCGAGTTGATGACGTAGGAACCGGATTCCAGCTTGCCCGAGTAAATACGGGCGAAGGTCAAAGAACCGACGAACGGATCGTTCATGATTTTGAATGCGAGAGCGGAGAACGGCGCGTCATCCGAAGGCGGACGTGTATCCGGCTCATCCGAATCGACCTTCTTGCCATTGACGCTGCCCTTGTCGAGCGGGGACGGCAGGAATTCGATAACCGCGTCCAGCAGGGGCTGAACGCCTTTGTTCTTGAACGAGGAACCGCACATCATCGGGACCAGTTTCGAGGAAACCGTGCCTTTGCGGATGCATTTTTTCAGGGTTGCGGTGTCCGGCATTTTGCCGTTCAGGTAATCTTCCATCGCGGCATCGTCCATTTCGACGGCCATTTCGATGAGTTTTTCGCGATATTCTTTTGCCTTTTCGACGAGGTCGGCAGGAATATCAGTTTCCTTGAACGTCGCGCCGAGATTCTCGGAATCCCAGACGATGGCCTTCATTTTAAGCAGGTCGACGATACCGGCGAAATCGGATTCAATGCCGATCGGCAGGGTCAGGACGCAAGGCTTGATGCCAAGGCGTTTCTGAACGGTGTCGATGCAGAAATAGAAATCGGCGCCGATCTTGTCCATTTTGTTGGCGAAGATAATGCGCGGCACTTTGTATTTATCGCCCTGGCGCCAGACGGTTTCGGTCTGCGGCTCAACGCCCTGGTTGCCATCGAGCAGGCAGACAGCGCCGTCGAGAACGCGCAAGCTCCGCTCGACTTCAATCGTGAAGTCCACGTGGCCAGGGGTATCGATGATGTTGATGCGGTATTGTTGCTGGTCAGGACCGGTCCAGAATGCGGTGGTGGCGGCGGAGGTAATCGTGATGCCACGCTCCTGCTCCTGCTCCATCCAGTCCATGGTCGCGGCGCCGTCATGGACTTCGCCGATCTTGTGGGATTTGCCGGTGTAGTAAAGGACACGCTCAGTGGTTGTGGTTTTACCGGCATCGATGTGAGCCATGATGCCGATATTGCGGTAGCGTTCGATAGGTGTTTCGCGTGTCATGTCCAGTTACCAGTGTCCAGTTCGATTACTTATGTACCAAAGATTTAAATGGTATGGTGGGCTTAAAGACTGGTAATGGACCCAATCGAGCCGCAGTCCTTGCCAAAACCAATGCCATGGTTGCTTCATGCGCTTGCATATGATCAATATGCGGTTGAACATGACTGAATGTTTTTGCAGCATCAAACATGATAGATGACTTATCTTGATTATCTTTCATCGTTACCACCTGTAATGTGCAAACGCCTTGTTCGCGTCGGCCATTTTGTGGGTGTCTTCCTGTTTCTTCTTGGCATTGCCATTGTCGTTGGCGGCCAGCATCAGCTCTTCGGCCAGGCGCTCTTCCATCGTGCGCTCGCCACGTTTACGGGCGGCGTCGATAATCCAGCGGATCGCCAGAGCCTGGGCGCGGACCGGGCGGACTTCGACCGGCACCTGATAGGTCGCACCGCCGACGCGGCGGGAGCGCACTTCGACATGCGGCTTCACTTTGTTGATCGCAGAGTGGAACACTTCCAGCACCGCAGCATCATTTGCCAGCTTCTGTTTCTTGCGGATAATTTCCATCGCGCCGTAAACGATTTTTTCGGCGGCAGACTTCTTACCGTCATACATCAGGGTGTTGATGAATTTCGACACGACCAGATCCGCAAATTTCGGATCCGGAAGAATGGTGCGTTTTTCAGCGGCGTGACGACGTGACATTTTTTAACCTTTCAGACCATATGAGGGCGGTTGCCGGTTATCATGAACAATGACAACTGCGCGCCGTTCTAATTCATCCACAACAGCCCGGGTAATAAAATCAACCTGATGACCTCTTGCATGAATGCCACAGGCTCTTCTTACAATCTGCTCAAGTTCGCTTCTGCCTGCCTTACCATGCCGGGCAAAAAGAGCGCTAGCCGACTCAGTTGTATGACCTTCTGTTTTGTGAACCATAGCTATTCCCCTTACTTCGGACGTTTCGCGCCATAACGCGAACGGGATTGTTTACGGTCTTTCACGCCTTGCGTATCGAGCGTGCCGCGGATGACTGTGTAACGAACACCCGGCAAATCCTTAACCCGGCCGCCGCGCACCAGAACAACAGAGTGTTCCTGGAGGTTGTGGCCTTCGCCGGGGATGTAGCAGATGACTTCCTGACCGGTGGTCAGACGGACCTTGGCAACCTTCCGCAGCGCCGAGTTCGGCTTCTTCGGCGTCGTCGTATAGACGCGGGTGCAAACGCCGCGGCGTTGCGGGTTGCCCTTCAAAGCCTTGTTCTTCTTCGGCTTCATCGCCTTTTTGCCGCCCGCGGGGCGCGGCTTGCGGATGAGCTGCTGAATGGTTGGCATACCTGTTGCCTCTTCCTTGTTGTTCCGTTCAATTTTCAAACGTCTTCAGATGGATGGCGCTTTTAAGCCCTGAACCCCTAATATGCGGTTGTGGAGGGCACAACCGCTTCTCGGGTTCTTTTTAAATTCGGCAAACCTTTTAAAAAGGTGCCGGGACTGCGTTTAGACCTTCCTCAAAACTGAGGAAAACTGAGGTCTACAGCCAGTCCATCCAACTCTTGATCGGGGCGGACTGTACATTTATCCACATAGGGCGTCAAGAAACTTTTTTAAGGAAAGGTAAATTTTATGGAACTCTATTTTAATCTTTAATTTCATTAGGGAATACTGGAAAGAGGCATGGATTCAAGCTTTGTAATAAGTGAAGGAAAATGTTCCTGTCTATAGAGATATCCATTCGTGCTATTCAGCAATCTTCCGCATTCTCCATCCGTAAGCGCAAATACTGTATGATTATGCCGATTCAATCGCTCCTCAAAACGTTCTATACATTGATCCGGCGTCCAGTCTTTGCCGCATAGCTGGGCCGAGTTGGCAAAAGCCTCGGCAAGTTCAGCCAAACGTCCTGTATTCCTTGTATTGTTAGCAAATTCGCCCTTAAGCGATATAGGGGAATCTATTCTTACTTGAGATAAACGCCCCAAGCCTGCAACGACCGCAAGAACAATTCCCCCATTATGATGGATATAACTCATTAGATTGGCGATGGTCGTCCCCTGCTCTACACAAGTATCTATAATTATAAAGAAATTCTGCCCTAATGCTTGTTTTTGCTCGGCAAATTCAGGCTGGATATCAGGATCCACAACATAGGCCTGCTTAGCTGTAATTGCATGAATGCTCATTAGATTCTCAGACCGTCAGCTTAACCGTTTCACATAATCCTGTAGAAGAAGCCAATTTACACTAGGTAGTGTTTGGCTTAGTGAATTCTGCAATACCATGGCTTTACTTTGCGCTCCATTCCAATATTCTGGAAACAAACGAGGATGTTTATGAGGAAACGCTATGTTAATAGCCTTAATATCGGCCAATTTAGCCCCATATTTTTCTAATCTAGCTTTTAAAATAGGTTCTACTTCGAAGGAATTAATTAAATCGGGAAAATCATTAGGAATTTCTATGCGTTTTTGTGGATCAACATAGCCGATAGAGGCGGACGCTTCAAAAAGACGGCTTATTTTTATTTTACGTAATGTAATATTATCAATAAATTGAGATATTTGCCTTTTATAAAAAGGCTTGGGTTTGCTAAAGAAGGAACTTACATCAGCTTTTTGCAAAATCTTGAGCATTTTATATCCATAAATTTTTTTATAATATTTACGTAAATAAAATTATTGTCAACAAAAAGGGAGCATAAATGCTCCCTTTTTAAAAAAAATTTAAGTTGTTCTACCCCGCAGCAGCCCGGCCGCGCTTGGGCGCTGCTTCCGATTCCGGCATATCGGCGAAGTTATCGCCGGAATCATGGCCGAGCGCGTCTGCCTGCTGCTGGGCGGCGATCGCCAGCTTGTCGCGGTCGCCCGCGATGTTGCGGACGCGGTTGACATAGGCGCCTGTGCCCGCCGGGATCAAACGGCCAACGATGACGTTTTCCTTCAGGCCGAGCAGGCTGTCCACCTTGCCCTGTGTCGACGCTTCGGTCAGCACGCGG
>JBGAQU010000023.1:11858-31364 GCA_044220535.1 Alphaproteobacteria bacterium
GTGGTTTCCTGGAACGACGCGGCGGAGATAAACGAACGGGTCTGCAGGGACGCCTTGGTGATGCCTTGCAGGACCGGGCGGCCTTCGGCAATCACCTTGCCGGCGGCCGCGGCCTTGTTGTTCGTGTTCTCGAATTCGTCGCGATCCACCTGTTCGCCGACCAGCATGGTGGTTTCACCCGATTTCTGGATTTCCACTTTCTGCAGCATCTGGCGGACGATCACTTCGATATGCTTATCGTTGATCTTCACGCCCTGCAGACGGTAGACGTCTTGGATTTCGTTGACCAGGTAACCGGCCAGCGCCTCGACACCCATGACGTCCAGGATGTCATGCGGCACCAGCGCGCCGTCGAGCAGCGGGTCGCCCTTGCGGACGAAGTCGCCTTCGACCACGGCCAGATGGCGGCCTTTCGGAATGAGGTATTCTCTTGGTTCCGCGCTCTTGTCGGTCGGGTTGACGATGATCCGGCGCTTGGATTTGTAATCCTTGCCGAATTCGACATAACCGTCGATTTCCGAGATGACAGCCGCATCTTTGGGGCGGCGGGCTTCGAACAGTTCCGCCACGCGCGGCAGACCGCCCGTGATGTCGCGGGTTTTCGACGTTTCGCGCGGGATACGGGCGATGATGTCGCCTGCTTTTACTTCCTGGCCGTTTTCAACGGAGAGGATCGCGTCCGCCGCCATGTAGTAATTGGCGGGCATGCCGCTCGGCAGGTTGATGATCTTGCCTTTTTTATCCAAGAGCGAAATGCGCGGCTTCAAGTCACCGCCCTTCGGCTGGCTGCGCCAGTCGATGACTTTTTTGGACGCAATGCCGGTCGCCTCATCGGCGGCTTCCACAAGGGAGAGGCCTTCGACCAGGTCGAAGTAATGCGCGACACCGTCTTTTTCGGTGATGATCGGCAGGGTATACGGATCCCATTCAGCCATTTTCTGACCGGCTTTCAGCTTTGCGCCGTCTTCGATCAGCAGTTTCGCGCCATACGGGATGCGGTAAGACGCCTTATCCGCGCCTTTAGCATCCTTGATCACGACTTCAGTGTTGCGGCCCATGACGATGTTCACGCCTTCGGAGTTTTTCACCACGTTCTGGTTGCGGACTTCCGCCTTGCCGTCAACAGGTGCTTCCACCGAGTTGCGTTCAGCGCCACGCTGTGCCGCGCCGCCGATGTGGAACGTACGCATGGTCAGCTGGGTGCCCGGTTCGCCGATCGACTGTGCGGCCATGACGCCAACAGCCTCGCCCATGTTCACGGTCGTACCGCGGGCGAGATCGCGCCCATAGCATTTCGCGCAAACACCAGTCTGGGTGTCGCAGGTCAATACAGTGCGGACCAGCACTTCGCTGATGCCCGCCGTTTCGACCAGTTCAGCCTTCGCTTCGTCAAACATTTCGCCAGCCGGAACGATTACTTTGCCGGTCAGCGGGTGTTTGACGTTGACCGCGGCCATACGGCCGAGGATGCGTTCGGACAGGGAGACGACCACATCCGCGCCGCTCATCACGGCTTGCATGGTAATGCCTTCTTCCGTGCCGCAATCTTCCTCGATGATCACAGCGTCTTGCGCAACGTCGACGAGACGGCGTGTCAGGTAACCGGAGTTGGCGGTTTTCAGAGCCGTATCGGCCAGGCCTTTACGCGCGCCGTGGGTCGAGTTGAAGTATTCGAGAACCGACAGGCCCTCTTTAAAGTTCGAGATAATCGGCGTTTCGATGATTTCACCCGACGGCTTCGCCATCAGGCCGCGCATACCGGCCAGCTGGCGGATCTGGGCCGCGGAACCCCGCGCGCCCGAATGCGCCATCATGTACACAGCGTTGAGTTTGCCGGAGGTGATGTTCGAGATGCCTTTCATCATGGCGTCCGCCACGTCATCCGTGCATTTCGACCAGATATCGACCACCTTGTTGTATTTTTCGCCTTTGGTGATCAGGCCGTCCTGGTATTGCTTTTCGAACTCTTTCGAACGCTCTCTCGCCTCATCGACCATTTTCTCCTTCGCAGCGGGGATAACCATGTCATCCTTGCCGAAGGAAATGCCGGCGCGGCATGCGTATTTGAAGCCGAGCTTCATCATGCGGTCGGCGAAAATAACCGTTTCCTTCTGGCCGCAGAAGCGGTAGACGATATCGATCAGGTTCGACAGTTCTTTTTTCGTCAGCACCTGGTTGATCAGGGCGAACGGCACGTTCGGGTGACGTGGGAACAATTCGGCCATCAGCATCCGGCCCGGCGTGGAGTCAACCACGATGGTTTTCGGCGCGCCTTTTTCATCCACCGTGTGGTAACGGCATTTGATTTTGGCGTGAAGCGTGGCAACACCGGCTTCCAGCGCGTGCAGGATTTCGCCCACATCGCGGAACACCATGCCTTCGCCCGGCTGCTTATCCTGCATGATCGACAGGTAATACAGGCCCAGCACGATATCCTGCGACGGCACGATAATCGGCTTGCCGGATGCGGGGGACAGGATGTTGTTGGTGGACATCATCAGGACGCGCGCTTCCAGCTGCGATTCAATCGACAGCGGCACGTGCACGGCCATCTGGTCACCGTCGAAGTCGGCGTTGAACGCGGTGCAGACCAGCGGGTGCAGCTGGATCGCCTTGCCTTCAATCAACGTGGGTTCGAATGCCTGGATGCCCAGACGGTGCAGCGTCGGCGCGCGGTTCAGCATGACCGGATGCTCGCGGATGACCTCTTCCAGGATATCCCAGACTTCAGGACGCTCGCGTTCGACCATTTTCTTCGCGGCTTTGACCGTGGAGGCCAGGCCGTAGATTTCCAGCTTGTGATAGATAAACGGCTTGAACAGTTCCAGCGCCATTTTCTTCGGCAGGCCGCATTGATGCAGTTTCAGTTCCGGACCGACAACGATCACCGAACGGCCGGAATAGTCGACGCGTTTGCCGAGCAGGTTCTGACGGAACCGGCCCTGCTTGCCTTTCAGCATGTCGGACAGCGATTTCAGCGGGCGCTTGTTGGCGCCTGTGATGACGCGGCCGCGGCGGCCGTTGTCGAACAGCGCGTCCACAGCTTCCTGCAGCATGCGTTTTTCGTTACGCACGATGATGTCCGGCGCGCGCAGTTCGATCAGGCGCTTCAGACGGTTGTTCCGGTTGATGACGCGGCGGTACAGATCGTTCAGATCCGACGTCGCGAAACGGCCGCCGTCGAGCGGCACCAGCGGGCGCAGTTCAGGCGGCAGAACCGGAACGACATCCAGGATCATCCATTCCGGACGGGTACCGGATTCAATGAAGGATTCGATCAGCTTCAGGCGCTTGACCAGTTTTTTGCGCTTGGCTTCGGACGCTGTTTCTTTCAGGTCTTCCTCGCAACGCTCACGGTCTTTCTCCAGGTCGATGCCGGAGAGCATTTCCTTCAGCGCTTCCGCGCCGATGCCCGCACGGAAATTCTCATCCCCGTACTGGTCCTGCGCATCCATAAACTCTTCTTCGGTCAGAAGCTGGTAAGGCTTCAGCGGGGTCATGCCCGGCTCCATGACGACATAGGCTTCGAAATACAGGACCTTCTCCAGCTCCTTCAGCGTCATGTCCATCATCAGGCCGATACGGGACGGCAGGGATTTCAGGAACCAGATATGCGCGACCGGCGCGGCCAGTTCGATATGGCCCATGCGTTCGCGGCGCACCTTGGTCAGCGTGACTTCGACGCCGCATTTTTCGCAGATAATGCCTTTGTACTTCATGCGCTTGTATTTGCCGCACAGGCATTCGTAATCCTTGATCGGGCCAAAGATGCGCGCGCAGAACAGGCCGTCTTTCTCCGGCTTGAACGTGCGGTAGTTGATCGTCTCAGGCTTTTTCACCTCGCCGTAAGACCAGCTGTTGATCTGCTCCGGGCTCGCAATGGAAATGCGAATGCTGTCGAAGCTTTGCGGGCCGGCCGGCTGGCCGAAGAGGTTCATCAGTTCGTTCATGTCGTACTCCTGCGATCGGATACTTTGAATTTCAATTTTTTGCCGTCTAAAAAAGTCTTATCGTCGATGACAAGGACTATTCGCAAATCGTTATACCCGGAAGCTTTTGATTAAGGGACATGACTACAACCGTCCCTAAATCACCTTCAATCGTGGTAAGCGATGCGCCTGCTTCTTTCAAAGCTGCTTGGCGTCGATCATGCGGCATTGCTGCAACAACACGCGCAAAAGCGACTGCTGCCGCTCTTTGCTGTTGATCTTCCGTTTTCTTCGTATCAGTCATGATTATGTCCCGCTGTTTTTCATCTCGACGTTCAGGCCCAGCGCCTTCAGTTCCTTCACAAGAACGTTGAACGATTCCGGCACGCCGATTTCGAAATTGTCTTCGCCGCGCACGATCGCTTCGTAGACTTTCGAGCGGCCCGCGACGTCATCCGATTTCACGGTCAGCATTTCCTGCAGCGTGTAGGCCGCGCCGTAAGCCTGGAGCGCCCAGACCTCCATCTCGCCGAAGCGCTGGCCGCCGAACTGGGCTTTACCGCCCAGAGGCTGCTGCGTGACGAGCGAGTACGGACCGATCGAACGGGCGTGGATCTTGTCATCGACCAAATGGTGCAGTTTCAGCATGTAGATGACGCCAACGGTGACCGGGCGGTGGAATTTCTCACCCGTCGTGCCGTCGATCAGCGTGACCTGGCCCGATGTGTTCAGCCCGGCCTTTTCAAGCAGGACGTTGATATCGGGCTCATGCGCGCCATCGAACACAGGCGTTGCCATCGGCACGCCGCCGCGCAGGTTTTCGGCCATTTCGACCAGCTGCGTATCGTCGAGCTTCGTCACCTTTGCCTTGTATTCGCTATCGCCGTAAACGTCTTTCAGTTTCGACTTTAGCTTGGTCATTTCGCCGTCGCTTGGCGCCTTGACATCCTTGAAGCTGTCGATCAGCTGCCCAATCTGCTTACCCAGGCCAGCCGAAGCCCAGCCCAGATGCGTTTCGAGGATCTGGCCCACGTTCATACGCGACGGCACGCCGAGCGGGTTCAGCACGATATCGACCGGCTGGCCGTCTTCGGTGTAGGGCATGTCCTCGATCGGCATGATGCGCGACACGACACCCTTGTTGCCGTGACGTCCGGCCATTTTATCGCCGGGCTGCATCTTGCGTTTCACGGCGATGAAGACTTTGACCATCTTCATCACGCCCGGGGGCAGTTCGTCGCCGCGCTGCAGTTTTTCAACCTTGTTTTCGAAGCGCTGCTTGATGTTCTCAACAGCGTCATCGAAGGTGCGGGACACGGCTTCGATTTCCGACATCCGGTTTTCGTTTTCAACCGCGACCTGGCGCCAAAGGCCCGGCGTCATGTCTTCGAAGTCGGCTTTCTTGATCTTCTCGCCTTTTTTCAGCTTCAGCTGTTTCGGGCCGCCGGCAACGCTCTGGCCTTGCAGCAGGTCGAACAGGCGGGCGTAGAAACCGTCTTCCAGGATCGCGCGTTCGTCGTCGCGGTCTTTTGCCAGACGTTCGATTTCCTCGCGCTCGATCGACATCGCACGGGCGTCCTTGTCGACGCCGCGGCGGTTGAAGACGCGCACTTCGACGATCGTGCCCTGGACGCCAGGGGGAACGCGGAGTGACGTATCTTTCACGTCGGCGGCTTTTTCACCGAAGATGGCGCGCAGAAGTTTTTCCTCCGGCGTCATCGGCGATTCACCTTTCGGCGTGACCTTGCCGACGAGGATGTCGCCCGGGTTCACTTCGGCGCCGATATGAACGATACCGGCTTCGTCGAGGTGTTTCAGGGCTTCTTCACCAACGTTCGGGATGTCGCGGGTGATTTCTTCGGTACCGAGTTTGGTATCGCGGGCCATCACTTCGTATTCTTCGATATGGATGGAGGTGAAGATATCTTCACGCACGATCCGTTCGGAGAGAAGGATGGAGTCTTCGAAGTTGTACCCGTTCCACGGCATGAACGCGACCAGCACGTTACGGCCCAATGCTAGTTCACCGAACTGGGTCGACGGGCCGTCGGCGATAATGTCGCCGGCCTTGATCTGATCGCCCACTTTCACCAGCGGTTTTTGCGTGATGCAGGTGTTCTGGTTGGAGCGCTGGAACTTCGAGAGTTTGTAGATATCGACCGTCGCGGCTTCCGCGCGGGTGTCTTCGGTGGCGCGGATAACGATACGCGTGCCGTCGACTTTCGTGACGATACCCGTACGGCGTGCGGTGACGGCGGCGCCGGAATCGCGTGCGACCGTCGATTCCATGCCCGTGCCGACCAGCGGCGCGTCGGAACGGAGCAGAGGCACGGCCTGGCGCTGCATGTTCGAGCCCATCAGTGCGCGGTTGGCGTCATCGTTCTCAAGGAACGGAATCAGCGCAGCGGCGACGGACACAATCTGTTTCGGCGAAACGTCGATCATGTCGATCTGGTCGCGCGGGAACATCTGGTTTTCACCGGCGCGGCGGCAGGACACGAGTTCAGCCGTGAATTCGCCCTTTTCGTTCAGGCCGGAGTTGGCCTGCGCGATGGTGTGGCGGGCTTCTTCCATAGCGGACATGTAGATCACTTCGTCCGTCACCTTGCCGTTTACGACGCGGCGGTACGGGGATTCAATGAATCCGTACTGGTTGACGCGGGCGAAGGTGGAGAGCGAGTTGATCAGACCGATGTTCGGACCTTCCGGCGTTTCAATCGGGCAGATACGGCCATAATGGGTCGGGTGAACGTCGCGGACTTCGAAACCGGCGCGCTCGCGAGTCAGACCGCCCGGTCCAAGCGCCGAAAGACGGCGTTTGTGGGTGATTTCCGACAGCGGGTTGGTCTGGTCCATAAACTGCGACAGCTGGGACGAACCGAAGAACTCACGCACTGCGGCCTGTGCAGGCTTGGAGTTGATCAGATCGTGCGGCATGTAGGTGTCGATATCAACCGAGGACATACGCTCACGAATCGCGCGTTCCATGCGGAGCAGGCCGATGCGGATCTGGTTTTCCATGAGTTCGCCGACCGAACGGACCCGGCGGTTGCCGAGGTTGTCGATATCGTCGATTTCGCCCACGCCGTCTTTCAAGCCGTGCAGGTATTTCATGATCGCCAGCGCGTCTTCCTTGCGCAGCACACGCATCGTGTCCGGCGCGTCGAGTTCGAGGCGGCCGTTCATTTTCACGCGGCCAACCGGCGACAAGTCATAGCGTTCCGGATCGAAGAACAGGCTGTTGAACAACGCGTCGGCGGAATCCACGGTCGGCGGCTCGCCCGGGCGCATGACGCGGTAGATGTCGATCAGCGCTTCTTCGCGCGTGTCGCATTTATCGATCATCATGGTGTTGCGGACGTAAGCACCGGTGTTGACATGGTCGATGGCCAAGAGATGCAGGCTGTTGATTTCCAGTTTCTCCAGCGCTTCCAGGTCTTCGGCGGTCAGTTCATGCCCAGCCTCAAAAATGATCTGGCCGGTTTTGTTATCGAACAAATCGTGCGCGAGATACTGCGTTACCAGCTGTTCATCCTGGACCAGGATTTCCTTCAGGCCTTTTTCGGCGAGCTGACGGGCCTGACGCGGGGTGATTTTTGTGCCCGCTTCGGCGGCAACCTTGCCGGTTTTCGCGTCGATCAGGTCATACATGACCTTCACGCCGCGCAGGCGTTCGCCGTTGAACTGAGTTTTCCATCCTTTTTTATCTTTTACGTACTCGACAACGTCATAGAACGTCGAGAGGATTTCCTCATTGCCCATCCCCTGGACCAGCAGCGGATCGACCGGTTCGTCATTCGCTTCGCATTTTGCGCGGTAGGCGGCGGTTTCAGCCGAGTCCAGCGCACGCAGGAAGGTCGTCGCCGGCAGTTTGCGGCGGCGGTCGATACGGACATACAGATGGTCCTTCGCGTCGAATTCGAAATCGAGCCAGGAACCGCGGTACGGGATGATGCGGGACGCGAACAGGTATTTGCCCGACGCATGAGTCTTGCCGCCGTCATGGTCGAAGAACACGCCAGGGCTGCGGTGCATCTGGGACACAATCACGCGTTCCGTGCCGTTGACGATGAACGTGCCGTTTGCCGTCATCAACGGCATATCGACCATGTAAACGTCCTGTTCCTTGATGTCGCGGATCGAACGCAGACCCGAATCTTCATCCACATCGAATACAGACAGGCGCAGCGTCACGCGCAAAGGCGCGGAGAAGGTCATGCCGCGCTGGATGCATTCATCCACGTCGTATTTCGGTTCTTCCAGTTCATACTTCACGTAGTCGATTTCGGCCTTGTCGGCGAAATCCTTGATCGGAAAGACGGAGGTGAATACTTCCTGCAGGCCCTGCATCTTGCGGTCATCGGCAGAGACGTTCGATTGCAGGAACGCTTCGTAAGACTGGCGCTGCACCTCGATCAGGTTCGGCATATCCGCAACTTCGCGGATTTTGCCGAAAGAACGGCGAATGCGCATGCGGCCCGTGAAGCTTTCCACGTCATTGGCCGGACGCACGGGCGTCGACATGGACGATGCGCGGAACGTGCCCAGCTTTTTGCCCGGCGCAGCATCAGCCGCGTTTTTCTTGCGGGATGCCGGCTTTTTCGCAGCGCCCTTAGCGGGCACGGCCTTTTCCGTTTTTTTGCTGGCGGCTGGTTTGGACTTGGACTTGTCGTTTTTCGCTGCACACATATTATCTGTATCCTGTCCGTCTTCAAGGTTACTATATAAATCAGGGCCTTACGGGCCTTCGCTGTCCAGGCGGTTTTTTGCGCGAAAAAACCCTTAAAACGCGTTGAACCGCTGACAACCCGTTTGAAAGGCTGAAGCGGTTTTTTACCCGTAACGTCTATGCGTTATGTGGCGTGAAATAGATCACAAATCGTCCTGGCTGCAGTTTGCGTGTGTTATATGGCCTTTAAGTTCCGCCATGTCAAGCGTTTTTTAACTATTAAGCGGAACCTTTTCAAACCCCATAAAAAAATGGCCCGCCTGATCGCGAGCCATTTTTCGTAACCATAATAAAGCTTACTTCAGATCGACTGTCGCGCCTGCGGCTTTTAGTTTCTTTTGCATTTCTTCGGCTTCGGCTTTTGCAACGCCTTCTTTAACGACTTTCGGCGCGCCTTCGACCAGGTCTTTCGCCTCTTTCAGGCCCAGGCCGGTGATGGCGCGGACTTCCTTGATGACGTTGATCTTGTTGTCGCCAGCGGCAGACAGAACAACATCGAAGCTGTCTTTTTCTTCAGCGGCAGCAGCGGCAGGGCCGGCAGCAGCAGCAACCGGAGCAGCGGCGGACACGCCCCACTTTTCTTCCAGCATTTTCGCCAGGTCAGCCGCTTCCATCACGGACAGGGCGGACAGGTCGTCAACGATTTTTTGTAAGTTAGCAGCCATGGTCGTTCTCCTTCAGTTTGAACATTAAAATTAAGCTTGGTCTTTCGTGGCATATGCGTTGACCACGCGGGCAATTTGCGCGCCCGGGGCCTGCAGGATGCCGATGATTTTGCCGCGCAGCGCGTCCAGGGACGGCAGCGTTGCAAGATATTTGATTTTGTCGGCCGTCAGCACTTCCGTGGAGGTCGCGCCGCCGACAATCTCGATCTTGTCGTTGGTTTTCGCAAAGTTATAGACCACGCGGGCGGCGGCCAACGGATCCTTCGAGATGGTGATTGCGGTCGGGCCGGTCAGGAGGCCTTTGAGGCCTTCAAACTTGGTGCCTTCAATAGCGCGCTGCGCCAGCTTGTTCTTGATCACCTTGTAAGCGGCGCCGTTTTTGCGCGCGTCGTTGCGCAATTCGGTCACGGCTTTCATCGTCAGGCCCTTGTTGCGGGTGATGATCACCAGCTCGCCATCGGAAAAACGGGCTTTTTGCGCTTCGATATGCTCTTGTTTTTCGGTGCGGGATAAACCCATAGCCATCTCCTTCATCAGGCCCTTTTCCAAGGGCATTAAAAAACCAAAAGGGACGCATCGTCTTCGCGATACATCCCTGCCCCAAAATCGTCTATAGATGGACGCTTAACGCCATGCCAGGAAACATCCGGGCCTTTAAAGGCGTCGTCTTCGCGCCGTCTATGCAGGATTTATGGTCCGTTGCCGGAAAGCCACCCGCAGTCTGGGACAGGCGCCCGGCATCTGTTAAAAATGACCGGACGATGGGGGTTCTAACAGGGTCCGGCCTTGCGCGTCAAGCATTTTATGCGGTTTTATGGCGGCAGGCCGCAGCACCTGCTAATTCACCGCGAAAATCAGGATCGCCGTACTGATCACCAGCAGAAGGGCGGCGACGGGACTCGCCCGCTCCTCCGCCCCGAACAGGCGATGGAGACCCAGCATCCAGACCGGCAGCAGCATGATCATAAAGCTGACATAGCCGGGATTGGGGGCCAGCGCCACGCCGGCGGCAAAGGTTACATAAGCCGCCGCGGCAAACAGGCCGGCGATCAGGCCGCCCTTTATCAGCTGGCGGGACTGAATGGCGAGCGCCACTTTTCTTTTTGCCCCAAGCGCCAGCGCCATCACCGCACTCATCACCGTGAAATTGATCAGGGCAAAAGTCAGGACGGACGGGATCAGGTGATCGACGGGCAAGGCCAGCTTCATCACCACAGCCGCAACGGCAAAGTTAAACCCGGTCGGCGCGACCAGAAAAATCGTGCGCAAATTGATATCGTTCGGGCGAATGATCAGCAGGGCGACAACCGCCATCTGAAACGCCATGGCGACCGCGAACATATGCAGCACATCCGTCGGCACGCCTTTTTCAAAGACGGACGGCGCCAGCAGAACCCAGATCAGAAAAGCCGCCAGAGTTTCGACCGGCATCGAAATGGGGGTTACCCTGCCCCTCTGCCGGGCCGCCAGGCCAAGCTGCAGCAGATGGCCGACCGTCGTGATCATGCCGGTGCCGGCGGCGGCGATGTAAAAATCCCGATCCGCCGACCATTCCATGAACGGCAGAAAGGGCAGCAGGATGACCATGCCGAACACCGCCTGCCAGAATATCCTGACCCAGCCGTCACCCGGAAAAAACCGCGCCGTTTCCACAAACATGGCGCGGAACAGGCTGTTCAACAGCGCGTAAAATATCCACATCGGACGTCCCCCTTGTCTCCATCCCGAATCTAAGCCTTTATATGGGATTAGAAAAGATCAAAACAGGAGGTTTTTAAAATGACCAAGCCATTATCCACTCTGCGCCCTGTCATGTCATCTATGCGATTTCCGATATTTTCAACGCCTTGGAAGACGAAATCGCCTCAGTTGAAGAAAAGCCGCAGCAATTAGGCTTGGCGTGACCAAGACGAGAGCTGGGCATATACAGAAACCATCCTGGCGGATCCGTTCCCGCTGCACAAATCCCCCGCGCATCATGGGCTGGTGGCGCAGATCAGAGATGGGTTACTGAAGCCTCAGAATTAAACCGGTGTAGCTTCATGGCTAGGCGTTAACGGCGCAGGCCTTTGAATAGCGGACAAATCGATTTTTCCTGTTCGGGCATAAGTTCGCCCGAGATCGTGCAATATCTTATTGTGAGTGGCGTAAGGCACCGACAGATCGGTTGCACGATACAACGGAGCCAGAGCGTCATTACACCAGGAAGGAACATCTTTTCCATCCATGATTTTAGTCGCATAAAAATCAGATGCGTTCCGCCCATCCGAACAGCGGATAAACGGTGCTTCAGCAACAGCGATTTTGGCTGCCTTAAAGCCCTTAAGCCTGGATATATTTCGATAGGTCAGGATATCATCGCTGAATGTGGAAGGATAAATCCCACCAAATTCCTGAACAGCTTTTTTCCAGGTTTCCCCCGAATAATTATGGAGGCACCCATCATGGCTGATTAAGGGCCAGGACAGCAGAAGATTGCGTGGATACAGATCCGTTACCGGACGCTCGATAAACCTGCCCTCATGATATTTATAGGCTTTGCCCTGCCTGATATCAGCAGGAATGATCCAGTTATTATTGATATCAATCTGAGGATCAAAATCAATTTCACCCCATACTCTATGCATCGGATCCGGCGATACATTGTGGCAGAAGGTTTTAGCGACTCTCGCAAAATTATATCCCTGTATACCGTCCCAGACGATCTGGAGATAATCGGGCGAGCGGTGATCGTCATCATCCACGTGGACAAATACATCAGGCAGCGACCCTGTGGCCTCCACATATGCGGAGCATCCGAAATTCCTTTTCATACCTAATGTCGGGCGCGGTGAAAGCATCTGCCCCGGCAAGTCAATCCTGAATGTCTTCGCGAATTCGTCGTCGAAAGGCAGGAAATCATGCCAGGCCTGTGCCTCTTCTATCTTATTTTTCCAGTATGGATTCGCTTTAAAATCTTCATCCTTGGGGAAAAATCCTGCTGCTTTTGCAAAATTCTGCTGGACGGACAAAGGCAGATTATTTCGTTCCGGAACATGAAAATACAGCAACCTGTCATCCATGGCATTGGCAAGACCTTGAATAAAAGGATGCGGCTCCGGGCTGTCATCAACAATGACGATTTTGACATCGCCTTTAAAACTCTGGTTCTGGATTTGATCAATCAAGGACATAATCCCATATAACCTCGCCAGGGATGGCTTTTCAGGGTTGCGGTATGTGCAGCAGATGACAGCCATTTTATTCGTAGTCATATCCATTATCCTTTGTCAGGCAGCAGTTTTTATTTCTGAAGGGAAAGCGTTTTGACGGGCGACGTCAGCAAAACCAGTGGAATGACGCTTTTGGAGTTCGCTGCAGTGTATTAAGTCCACATATATCAAGCCAAAACGTGTTTCAAATCCTGCGGCCCATTCAAAATTATCCATTGTGGTCCATGCAAAATATCCCTTGATGCTAACGCCATTATCAATGGCGCGGTTTAACTGTGAGAGATAATCATGCATGTACCGGATACGTTTTTGATCGTTGATATGGCCGTTACTTGGTTTATCAAACAATGCGATTCCGTTTTCCGTCACGATCATATCATGAGGTTTGTATCGCTCTTTCTGATCCATCAACGCATCGAAAAATGCTGGTGGATCAATCGGCCAGCCGATGTCTGTTTTTTCTACTTCTTCCGGCCCCTGGCCAAAAGAAACACCCTTTAATCCATTGATATCATTGCGCGCATAGGCAGGGCTGTAATGCTGTACGCCGACATAATCGAGATCCGCAATCAAATCACGATCATCATTTACCTTTATGAACGGTTCAAAATCTTTTTGCATGACTTTCGGATATTCACCTTTGAACAAAGGATCGTAATGGTTGCGATTCCAGAGCGCGTCCATGATTTCAATGCTGGTGGCATCGCCCTGGCCTTCCATGGCCCGTATGGGCATCAGGACATAGGCAGATCCAACATGGAATGACTTGGCGGTCTTTTTAAGCTGGTGAGCAGTGCGACCAACCACAAGATTCATATGGTGTGTGGCGGCGCAATAGGAGGACAGGCCGTTCAAACCCGGAGCGTGAACACCGGCGCCATGCCCCAGATATGCATGGGTGCTGGGTTCGTTCAGGATGATCCATTCCTTAACCCGGTCACCAAAATTTTTTATCAGTACGTTCGCGTATTCTTCAAAGCACCCCAGAATATCGCGATTGGTCCAGCCGCCATTATCCTGCAGAATTTGCGGCAGATCCCAATGATACATGGTAATCCAGGGCGTGACATCACGCTCTAGCAGGCCATCGATCAAACGATTGTAAAAGTCGACACCTTTTTGGTTTATCTGGCCAGTACCATTAGGAAGAATCCTAGGCCAGGCAATTGAAAAACGATAATTAGGAACCAGCTTTGCAAACAGATTCAGATCTTCATCAAGGCGATGATAATGATCACAGGCAATATCACCATTTTCATTATTTTTGATTTTTTCCGGCGCATGGGAAAATGTATCCCAGATAGATTGGCCACGCCCATCTTCGGCAACTGCACCCTCAATCTGATAAGAAGCAGTCGCCGTACCCCATATGAAGTTTTTTGGAAAGGCAACGGTTTGGTCTTTCATCGTTCGGAACCTTTGTTCAGATTTTAGATCGTACTATAAGAAGCGATTTATGGTTATGCAAATAATAAATCAGGCCTATGTTCCTGAATCCAAGATTTAGCAGTCTCCTCCAATTTCTTATCCAGCATCCTTAACCGTATATCCCGGTCGTGAAAGGAGTGTGATGGGGCATTCAGGCGTTTTTCAATGGCCTTCATTTCAAGACCAAGGCAGGTTTGGGCGATATCGACACTGGCTTGAGTCTTTTTCGTTTTTTCAAGCGATGTTTCAAACCATTGCTGACGCTGTTCGTACATCCAGTCCGCTACGCTGCTATAAACTTTCTCCTGAAACAGTCCTGTCAGACATTCCGCATCGTCAGGATGTGGTATCAGACGGCGAACGGACTTCAAGTCAGGATTATCAAGAAGGATGGGGAGTTCGGATCGAATAAAAAAGTCATGGGGATCGCTATCATCCACTGCGACGGTCATCGTATCACCGGAGATGCCTTGTGCAAAACCGCGTGAATAGATATGGGCGATTTCGGGGATTCCCAGGCCATCCTGCAGTTTCGGATAGACTTTCAGATCACGCAGGCTCTGATAACGAACGCCCGTTTCTGCGGAGGCATCACGGAAGGCGCCCAGAAGGTTGATATTGCCGTCCTGCCACGATGCCGCCCTGCGAAAGGCCCAGAACATAGCGCCGTTATGGGGTGTTCTCAATACGCCGCGATTTACGCGCTGCTGCGCCTCAACTGCCAAATCTGCAATTATACGGGGATTATAGCGATAGGAACCGTGCATTGTAACCCCACTTTGAAAACGCTGATGGCAATAAGCAAAAAGCCCCAATAGTGATTTTGGTTAGCGTCATTAAATATGAAAATAATTAGTTTTTGTCAATAAAAAACCCCGCCGAAGCGGGGTTTTTTAAAATTTAGGGATCAGATCAGGCCGCTTTTTGCGCCTGGCTGCCGAAATTCGACAGGTCCAGTTTCAGGCCCGGGCCCATGGTGGAGGATACGGACACTTTTTTCATGTACGTGCCTTTCGCACCGGCAGGGCGGACACGGATCAGTTCGTTGACCAGCGCCTTGATGTTTTCAGCCAGTTTCTTTTCGTCGAAGCTGGCCTTGCCAACGCCTGCATGCACGATACCGGCCTTTTCAGCGCGGTATTCGATGGCGCCGCCCTTGGCGGCCTCAACGGCCTTCTTGACGTCCATGGTGACGGTGCCGAGTTTCGGGTTCGGCATCAGGCCTTTCGGGCCCAGAACCTTACCGAGGCGGCCCATCAGGGGCATCATGTCCGGCGTCGCGATGCAGCGGTCGAAATCGATTTCGCCCTTCAGCACCTTGTCGGCCAGGTCGTCCGCGCCGACAATGTCGGCACCGGCGGCTTTGGCTTCGTCGGCCTTCTTGTCCTTCGCGAACACGGCAACGCGGAGCTTCGCGCCGGTGCCGTGCGGCAGTTCGATCATGCCGCGGACGGCCTGGTCGGCGTGGCGGGGATCGACGCCCAGATTGATCGCGAGTTCGATGGTTTCATCGAATTTGCGGTCTTTCGCGGAGGCCTTGATGATTATCACGGCGTCTTCGACCGAGTAGGATTTCGTGCGGTCGATGCCTTCGTATGTTTTTGCGAGTTTCTTGCCAGTCATGATCAGCCCTCCACCACGTCAAGGCCCATGGAACGCGCGGAACCGGCAATGATTTTCATCGCGGCTTCGATATCGTTGGCGTTCAGGTCTTCCATTTTCTCTTCCGCGATTTTGCGCACGGCGGATTTGGCAACGGTGCCACAGCTTTCGCGGCCGGGCGTCTTGGAACCGGATTTCAGCTTCGCCGCTTTTTTGAGCAGATAGCTGGCCGGGGGGGTTTTCATGATGAAGGTGTAGGACCGGTCTTCGTACACCGTGATGACGACCGGGATGGGCATCCCTTTTTCCATCTTTTCGGTTTTCGCGTTGAAGTCCTTACAGAACATCATAATGTTGACGCCCTGCTGGCCCAGTGCCGGACCAATCGGGGGTGACGGGTTTGCGGACCCCGCCGGGACCGCCAGCTTGATATAGCCGGAAATCTTCTTTGCCATGGATATATACTCCGTAAGCGTTAACGGGCCGTGGTGCGGTTTTGGCTTTAACCTCCCACGAAACACTGTCCTTAAAACAGGAACGGGCTGTTAAACCACAGCCCGCCTGCTTATGCAAGGAAATTTGGGGGTTTTTAGGCTGCAATCTCAAGCTTGGCCGGGCTTCTATAGCGATTGATATCCGGCTGGCACTGACGAAGATATTCCTCAGTCTCTTCCATTAAAGGCCGCCATTCCGGATTATGGGCCTTAGCATGGCCTTTGGCGGCATCAAAAAAGCGAGCATCAATCGATACGGTATTGTTTGTGTAAGGCACCCTAAATTCAAGCTGCCGCTCATTTTTTTCAGGCCAAAAATGCAGGGAAGGTTGAGTTTGAGACGGGGAGAAATACCGGGTACCGTAATCATTCCGCCTGGACAGGACTTCAAACAATTCGGCTATGCCGACCAGCCGGCCCTTAATCTCCATAGCATCTTCTGTATATTTGGCCATTGTTCAATACTCCCTGTATGTTTTTTATCGTTAATTTTTTATGGCACGGACATATATGTTCCGTCAAATTCTTTTATACGTAATTTTATGTCGTTCAAAAATCGTTTCAGCATTTAAATGCAATGAAGGCCTCATCTGTAAAAGATGAGGCCTTCATTGCATCTGAAGTAAATTGATTTCTTTAAACCTTCTCAACCTGCCCGTATTCCAGTTCCACCGGCGTGGCACGGCCGAAGATGGAGACGGAGACTTTCAGGCGGCCTTTTTCCTCGTCGATTTCCTCGACCGTGCCGTTGAAGGAGGCGAACGGACCTTCCGCGACTTTGACTTCCTCGCCGATATCGAACACGACGCTGCGGCGCGGGTTGTCGACGCCTTCCTTGATCTGTTTCATCAGGGCTTCGGCTTCTTTCTCGCTGATCGGCGAGGGGCGGTTGCCTGCCCCTAAGAAACCCGTGACTTTCGGGGTGTTCTTGACCAGGTGCCAGATTTCGTCGTTCAGGTCGAGGCGGGCCAGGACGTAGCCAGGGAAGAATTTGCGCTCGGAATTGATTTTCTGGCCGCGGCGCATTTCCACGACCTCCTCGGTCGGGACCATGATGTCCTCAACCCGGTCGCCGATGCCTTGTTTTTCGGCCTTTTCCTTGATGGTCTCGGCCACCTTGTTTTCGAAACCGGAGTAAACGTGCAGAACGTACCAGCGCATTGCCATGATAAAAAATCCTTCTCCGTTGAACTGTTGATCAGGCGCCGAGGCCCAGGATGAACTTCACAAGCAGGGCCATCACCTGGTCGGCGAAATACATGAACAGGGAGGCGAAGAATACCATCACAAACACCGCGATGGTGCCTGCCACGGTTTCCTTACGCGAAGGCCATGTCACCTTTTTAATCTCGGACTTTACCTGTTTCGCGAATTCGACTGGATTGGCCATCTGTTGTGTAACCCTTTGTATATTCATCATTTTTCTCCCAAAGGTTCGTGTCGCGGCGGCGTCTGCCGGAGGATACGAGGCCATATTAAGGGGGAATGATAAATGTCTTAGCGTAAAGTGGACGGAAATTCCAGTGAAAAATAAAGGCTACAAGATGAAATGTAAGGGCCCCTGCAAACAGGGGCCCTTACCGTGATTTTTCCAATCCATCTTTAGAACGGTTCTAATGCGTAGGGCGACGCTCCAGGAACGCGCCCGGCATTGCATCTGCCTTGTCCTGCGCAATACGGATCGCCCTCTCAAGCCTGGCTTCGCCAGCAAGTGAATAATCTTCCCTGCCAAGCAGAGTGGCGACTTCCAACAGGCTGCTGTCCATCGATGACGCCATCAGTATATCAGCAGGAGCTGTAGCAGGTGCCGAAGTCTTGATGAAGGCCGTAAGTGCGTTAAAACGATCCCTTAAGTTAATGTCAAGAAGTTGAGAAGTATTACCAAATTCATCAACATGGACGAAGCCAACCGATAGCGGCCAGAAGATTGCGCCAAGCCCGGAAGGATCCGTCGACGGGCCTACATCCGCAAAGCCAGAAAATTCATGGCAACCGCCGCAGGATTGCGTGCCCTGCCTCCTGAGAATTTGATCCGCAGTGATCGGCCAGTTTAGGGAGGCTGTTGGAATAGCGCTTCCAATCCTGGTCCGGAGCGATGCCGATGCAATAGAAAATGGATCGTCCACACCCGAACTGGAAACTGAAGTAAACCCATTGAAACGCGAACTCGGGTTCGTTGCCAGTTTAAAGAACAGGGTAGTCTGATTTAGTTTTTTACCTGTCCGCTTGGCATTGAGATCCTGCGCAAGAAGGCTCGGGATCGCGTTGGCAATAAACTGGTTCTGGAAGTCGATACGGAGTTGCGCAATCGCCGAGGATTCGCCTGGAACCGGATCGCCGTATAATGTTGCCAGCACACTGTCCTTCACAGGATGCGGAACAAGGGCGACGTTCGTTGCCGTATTTCTGACGTTAAACTCGCGCAGTTGCCATTCCAGAGTCGGGGATTTGACAAACAAATTGGCGCGAACCTGCCCGTTCGGATTGCCGTAGTTTCTGAAGTTCACAGCAGGACGGAAACCCTTTATGCCGGTGTAATAGATTTTTTCAAGCGAACGGGCCAGAGCCACACCGGACAATGTCTGTTGCGCATTCCACGCCTTGACCAGCGGCAGGCAGCCTTTGATGCCGATGGAAGGAGTGGGATTGGGAATCGCCGCCTCAAAAATAATCGTCATGCGATCATCAAAGGCCGCGGGCGCTCCCATGGCATAAGTTATCCTGTATTCGCCACAGGTGGAGGCGTCCGCAGGGGCCAGGTCGAAACGATTGGTAAAGGCGACCGGCTTCATGCCATGCGTGCTTGCGGGATTCAGCAAGTCCTTCGCTCTCAGCGCCGCTTCGCCGGAGCGCGCCAGCATTGGCATGGTTACGCCATTATTGACAAAGCTGTTAAGCTTAAATGTATCGATATATGTCTGGACGGCCTTCTCGCGATTGGCCGCCGTGTTGGCCGCCGCGCCATCAGCGCTGGCAATAATTTGACCGATTGTACGGCTAAAAGACAGATCAACGCCCGAACCTTGCAGAATTGCCACATCATTGACGATGACGGCATTCGCCTGGCTGCTTGTAAGCTTGGGACGGATGTTCGGCACAATCCCTGGCTGCGCCTGTGTCTGCAAGGGAAGAGATGATGAAAGAACGCTGGCCAGCGCGACCGCATTCATGACGTTAGATTTTTTCATTGATAGTCCTCTAAATATTAAGTTTCTGATTATGGAAGGCTTTAAATTCAAAACGGAGCGGTGTCAAGGGATGGCACAATGATTTTTTTCATATTAGAAAATCGTTATCTATTTATTTTGGGGCTGAAGTAGCTAAGCCCTAATGCTTGTTTGATTTATACCAATGTTTTAATTGGGTTAGCAACTGTTGATGGGTGCCTCCATTGAAGCGCCACTCGCATTCCTTCAAAAACCAGTAGAAATTATCCTGTTTGATGCC
>JBGAQU010000122.1:0-3485 GCA_044220535.1 Alphaproteobacteria bacterium
ACATAGGGCGTGTCGAGGCGCTGGCGCTTCAGCCCGTCATAGACGTAGCGCGACTTGTCCGAGAGCCACTCCTCGTTGATCTCGTCGTTGAGACGCGGAAGGATGCGCATCACCTCGTTGCCGCGCGCATCGACGCGGATGTTCGCGCCGAGCGCGTCCATCGCGTCGATCGATTCGGTCTTGCGCAGCTCCCACGAGCGCGCGGTGAACGCGTAGGGTTTCGAGGTGAGCGCGCCGACCGGGCAGAGATCGACGACGTTGCCCGAGAGCTCGGAGGTCAGCGAGCGCTCGAGATAGGTCGTGATCTCCATGTGCTCGCCGCGATTGAGCGCGCCGATCTCCTCGACGCCGGCGACCTCCGTTGCGAAGCGGATGCAGCGCGTGCAATGGATGCAGCGGGTCATGATCGTCTTGACCAGCGGCCCCATGTATTTCTCGTCCACGGCGCGCTTATTTTCGTGATAGCGGCTCTTGTCGAAGCCGTAGGCCATCGCCTGGTCCTGCAGATCGCATTCGCCGCCCTGATCGCAGATGGGGCAATCCAGCGGGTGGTTGATCAACAGGAACTCCATGACGCCCTTGCGCGCCTTTTTCACCATATCGGACTCGGTGAAGACTTCCATGTTGTCGGCGCAGGCCATGGCGCAGCTGGCGACCGGTTTCGGCGGACCACCTTTTACCTCCACCAGGCACATGCGGCAGTTCGCGGGGACGCTTAAGCGGTCATGATAGCAAAAGCGCGGCACCTCTACGCCCAGCGTTTCGGCGGCCTGCAGGATCGACGTCCCGGCTGGTACTTCAAGTTCGGTATTGTTGATTTTAAGCTTGGGCATGATGTGCGCGTGTTTTCCGTTATTCCGGCACCCTATTTCTCCCCCAAAATCCGAATGGGCGCAAGGGGATCAATGGATTATTTCGGCATCTAAACCCTGAAATCCTGATACTGGTCGGGAATGGTGACCGGCTCTGGCAGTTCGCCTTGAGCAGCTTTCTGCTGCTGTGTTTCCACACGATCCATCAATACTTTGGACGTTTCAACAGAATTATTCTGCAAAACATAACGATCAAATACGTAACTCATGCCCCCTGACCTGTCAGAAGAACAGGCGGACAGAAATAGCGCCATTACGCACAGGTGGATGTTTAGAATGCGGATCATCCTGCTTACATAGCGCAGACTGATGTATTTCGCCATATTGATAATTTTTACATATAAATTATGTGGGTGTGATGACTGCCGGACGGTTTTGATAGAACAGATCAAGCCATTTTTCTGTATCCATATGCTTTGCCCGGCGCATTACCTCGGTCCACCCGACCTTTGATGGATTTGGATCATCGAACTGGACAGGGCCTTCCCATTCAATATCGCCATCACGAACAACACTGTAAACAGTCAGCTTGTCGCCGTTTTTAAGGATGTTAAGGCCATCATATCCGGTTTTGCCGTATTCGTGAACAGACCATAAAGTACCTTCAGTTCCGGTTTCGCTGAATGGATACAGGGCGCCGTATATTACTTTACCCGTACTTTTTACTTCGAGCCGCGCCGGCAAAGAATCATAAAACATGTGAACCCATTGAGCAGCCGATAAATTTTTCTGTATGTCACGGGGATTGTTCGCATGGCCGTAATCGACTGTTCCTTTCCACAGAACGTCACCGTCACTGACGGTTCTGAAAATTTTGACGAGGTCGCCGTTTTTAAAAAGGGTCTTCGGTGGCTCAGGCAAATGTTTGGGAGGCAGAGCGCTGCCGAATAATTTATGAGCGTTCATATCGGAAAATTTTGTGAAAGCCCAATCTGTGCCCGCACGGAACGTACGAAAACCTGTTCCGGCTATTTCTTTGTTTAATTTTTCAGCTTCAGCTGCCTCTTGCGGCGTTTTATATGGCAGCTCAACAGTCTCAGTAACCAATATTCCAAAGATTTTTTTAATGCTGTTGCCCATATGCTCCCCCAAGCAAAAAGTTTAAGCCACCATCTTTCTATAATCCATGATACGGCGTTCCAGTTCCGGCCTGAAATGACGGATCAAGCCTTGAATCGGCCAGGCGGAAGCGTCACCGTGGGCGCAGATGGTGTGGCCTTCGATTTCCTTCGACACATCCCACAGCATGTCAATTTCTTCGATCGTCGCATTGCCGCGGACCATGCGTTGCATGACGCGCCACAGCCAGCCCGTGCCTTCGCGGCAGGGCGTGCACTGGCCGCAGGATTCGTGCATGTAGAAATAGGACAGGCGCGCGATGGCGTAGACGATGTCGGTGGATTTATCCATGACGATCAGGCCGGCGGTGCCAAGGCCCGATTGCACCTCGCGCAGCGCATCGAAATCCATGACAACGGTGTCGCAGATCGATTTGGGCAGAACCGGACAGGATGAACCGCCGGGGATGACAGCCAGCAGGTTATCCCAGCCGCCACGCACGCCGCCCGCGTGTTTTTCGATCAATTCCTTCATCGGAATGCCGAGCGCTTCCTCGACATTGCAGGGATTGTTAACGTGGCCGGAGATGCAGAACAGTTTCGTGCCTGTGTTCTTTTCATTGCGGCCAATGCCAGCGAACCATGCTCCGCCACGGCGCAGAATGGTCGGGGCGACTGCGATTGTCTCAACATTATTGATGGTGGTCGGACAGGCATAGAGGCCTGCCCCAGCCGGGAAAGGCGGCTTGTTGCGGGGTTCACCCTTGCGGCCTTCCAGGGAGTTTAACAACGCGGTTTCCTCGCCGCAGATATAGGCCCCTGCTCCGCGATGCAGATAGACGTCGAAATCCCATCCCGATCCGGCGGCGTTTTTACCGAGCAGCCCCGCGGCATAGGCTTCTTTGATCGCGGTTACGACGGCGGAACTTTCATTATAGAATTCACCGCGAATGTATATATAGGCAGCATGCGCGCCCATGGCAAAACCGGCAATCAACGCACCTTCAATCAGCTTATGCGGTTCATGGCGCAGGATTTCGCGATCCTTACACGTACCCGGTTCCGATTCGTCGGCATTGATGACCAGATAATGCGGTTTGCCAGATTTAGCAGGGTCGGGCATGAACGACCATTTCATTCCGGTCGGAAACCCTGCTCCGCCGCGACCGCGCAGTCCGGAGGCTTTCATCTCCCCCATAATCCAGTCTTTGCCCTTCTGGATGATGGCGGCCGTATTGTCCCAGTCCCCGCGTTTCCGCGCTGTATCCAGCGATGCAGGCTCCCAGCCGTAAACATTAGTGAAGATGCGGTCTTTATCAGCTAGCATGCGGAGTATTCTTTACAATAGAGTCATCGCTCATCCGTTATAATCAAATCCCGGTGTCGTGGGAAGCGCCCGCACTAACATTTATTGAAGGGGCTGGCCTAGATAAGGTGTCTTATCTAAGGTTGGCGAATGGTAAAAAGGCGAAGCAAGTTAAGTATTTACAAGCAAAACCGGTTGCTTGAACTGTTCGTTGGCGGTGTAACAGCCCGAACAGCGGCAGAACTGGTC
>JBGAQU010000123.1:0-3451 GCA_044220535.1 Alphaproteobacteria bacterium
TCTCAATAATGATGTGGCCGCCCTCATGATAGGAATTCAGTTTTATCTTTCCCGTTTCCGGCTTGCCTGAAGCGATGCGATCTTCAGGAATCTCAATGCCATGGTCGCAGGAATTGCGTACCATATGCGTCAGCGGATCCTTAATCATTTCCAGGACCTGGCGATCAAGCTCCGTGCCTTCTCCCAGCATCTCCAGATCGATTTTCTTGCCGAGTTCCTTGGCGATGTCACGGACGATGCGCGGCAGTTTCGACCAGGCATTCCCGACCGGCTGCATACGGGTTTTCATGACCCCATCCTGCAGGTCGGAGACGATGTGATTGAGCCGTTGCAGCGGACTGGTGAAGTCGCTGTCTTTTTGTGCTCTGGCGACCTGGAGGATCTGATTGCGTGTCAGCACCAGCTCGCTGACCAGGGTCATCAAATCTTCCAGTACATCGACGCTGACGCGCAAAGATTGTACGGACACATTCGATTCAGGCAGGGTGGTGGAGGCCGCCGCGTCTGGCTGGTCCATTTTCGGGACTGGCCTTGCACCGCTGTCCGCTGCGGCCTCCGTCGGGATGGAAAATTCCCCCCTGCAGGCGGCTTCCAAACGTTCTATCAGGCTGCCGTCCTCCCCTTCAGGCTCGCTTCCTGCGGCCTCAAGGCTGGACAGGATCATCTTGATCCGGTCCAGCGATTCCAGAATTAATGTAATGGTCGCAGGCGTGGGAAGAATCTTCCCTTCCCGGAACAGACCCAGAAGATCCTCGCTTTTATGCGCGACGCTGCCCAGGCGGGGAAGGTTTAAAAACCCGCTTGTGCCTTTGATCGTATGCATGATCCGGAAAATTTTGGATAGAAGGTCCTTATCGTTTGGGTTCTGTTCAAGCCTGATCAGGTCGTTATCCAGCTCGCCCAGGCTTTCATTGGTTTCGGTCAGGAATTCCGGGATCAGGTCGTCCATGGCTTATACCTCTTTCGGGCTGTCGAATTCCGCCAGAAGGCGATCTATTTCGTCCTGCGAGACGCTATAGGCAGGCAGGGCGGGACCGTTGAGCAGGGGAAACTCCGAGGATTTAGCGGCGGGAGCGGAATGGTTTGAATTCACCAGTTGCCCCTCAATGGCCACCAGGACCGATTTGATTTTGGCGTCTATCTGCTTCAGGCTGTTGGTAACTTTTTTGATGCGTTGCCCTGTTATATCCTGAAACGTGCAGGCTTCAAAAATTTTGACGATGCTTTTTTCTACCAGAAGGAAAGTGGATGCATCTGCGTGCTTCATGGAATTCAGAATTTCATCGCATGAGTCCATGATTGTGACCGTTGCCTGTTCCGTGGCGCCGACCACGGCGTCCAGTTCATCTGTCGCCATTGGGATATGCGTGTTGCTGATATCGCCAGGACGTGCGGCATGCAGATCATTCCGCAAGGCGTCGATGATGGCTTTTAATTCGGTCAGTTCCTGACTTAGAACGTCGCGGGACAATTCGGCCGGAGCCTGGATGCGCACAAGGACGGAGTTAATGATATCGACAACCTGTTCGCGCTGATATGATAAATGTTTCATCAGAATGCTCCCATGACGCTGGCGATTTTACCTTTCAACGTTTCTGCGCTGAACGGTTTTACTATATAGTTATTGACGCCCGCACCCTTGGCGGCAATGACGTTCTCGGTCTTGCTTTCCGCCGTGACCATGATGAATGGGACATTATTCGCGGCGCCTCGAACGCTCTTCAATAGGTCGAGGCCCGTCATCGGTTCCATGTTCCAGTCTGAAATGACCAGGTCGTATTTTTTCTGTTTCATCATGGATAAGGCCATCTGCCCATCGCTTGCTTCGTCTACCTGTTTGAAGCCGATCTGGGCAAGCAGACCCCTAATAACGCGCAGCATGGTTTTATAGTCATCGACGATAAGAACGTTTGTGTTTGCAGGATCGATACTCATTTTTTTCCCCTTATGCGGCTACGATGTCATGAAGAAATGATTTTACTTCCTTGTCCATTTTTTCAGCCTGGGCAGACAGCATGCGGGCCGCATCCATGACTTGCCTGGTTGCGGCAGTGGTCGAGTCTGTACCGCTTTTTATCGAAAAGATGCCGCTGTTGATCTGCTCTACGCCCTGCGTAGCCGTATTCATGTTGGAGACTATTTCCTGGGTTGCGGCGGCTTGTTCTTCGACGGCGGCTGCGATGGCGGCCGAACCTTCATCCACCTTTGCGATGGCTTCCCTGACCTCGCCCAGCGAGCTTGCGACTCCTGTCGCCGTTTGCTGGACTGCTTCCAGTTGCTGCCGGATCTGCTCGGTCGCTTTGGCGGTCTGCGTGGCCAGATTTTTGACCTCGTTGGCGACTACCGCGAAACCTTTTCCAGCTTCGCCCGACCGGGCAGATTCTATTGTGGCGTTCAGGGCCAGAAGGTTGATCTGGCCGGCGATGTCCTCGATCAGCGTTGCGATGGCGCCGACAGAACGGGACATTTCGACCAGTTCCTTTGAGGATTCATCGGCTGCCTTAGCTTTATCCATCGCATTGCGGACGATGCCGTTCGACATGGAGATCTGCCGCGATATTTCCTGAACCGTCGCGGCCATTTCTTCGGCTGCGCTGGCCACTGATTGAACATTGTGAGAGGCTTGCTCGGAGGCGGACGCGACTTCGATTGATTGCTGGTTGGTTTCACCCGCGATTTTTGTCATCCCTTCAGCCGTTTGCGAAAGTTGGGTTGAGGCGGAGGCGACGGTCGTTACTGTCTGGGTAGCAGTGGTGTCAAAGGTGGCGATCAGGGCTTCCATTTTATGTTGGCGCTTTGCCTTTTGTATCTGATCCTGCTTTTCGGACTCGGCCATTTCATGGTTTCTGATCAGGACCTCTTTGAAAGCCTGGGCGGCGCGAGCGACGCCTCCAACTTCGTCTTTGCGTTCTACACCGGGAATTGTTATGGAGAGATCATTGTTGATCAAGGCGTTCAGAGATGATACGGCGCGGTTAACAGGACGCGATACGCTGAAGATCGCGATATAAGTGGCGCCGGCTATGCCGACAATAAAAGCTATAACTAAGCTTATGATCAGGTTTCTCGCAGAGCGCTCGTATGTTTTAGTAGCCTGATTTGATACAAAGATATTTTGGTCTGCTGAATAGCGTACATACGATTTTAGCGCTTTTTGTAAGGTGTCAAGCGATTGTTCTCCGTCTTTCATGGCGCTATTGAGTTTCGCCTGTGTTAGTTCAGGATGTGTGGCATCATATTCGCTTGCGATTTTAAATGCGTTATCCAGAACGGGGATATAAGCTTGATAGGCATCGGCAATCTTCTGGAGCATTTCTTTTTGTTTATCGTTTGGATTGGCGTATAAAAATTTCATTCCTTTTTCAAAAGTAGATTTTGCATCGGCGCTGGCGGTTTTATTTTTTGTATAGTTCTCTTTGGTATGATCTGCTGAAAGATTATCCGTTGCCGT
>JBGAQU010000024.1:0-29142 GCA_044220535.1 Alphaproteobacteria bacterium
AGCCTGTATCTGCAAGCATTTGCTGAAATTCTGCTTCCTGAGCATCATTGAAGGTAATTTTGAGTTCTTTTGCCATTCGTTTTCTCCTAGAGATGTATAGCTATTCTTATAGCAAATTGAAATACTTTAACAAGCTTAAAATATTTGGTCATAATACTGATAAAAAGCATTTAAAGGCTGATCAAACTTAAGGCGGCGCAAACGGCGGTTTCGCTGCGCAAGATTCGGGGGCCGAGGCTGACCGGGCGGATAAAATCCAGGCTGTTCAAAAACGCCGTTTCGCTTTCTGTAAAACCACCTTCGGGGCCGATTAAGATGGCGTGGGCGGTTTCTGTTTTAAGTGGCTGCGCGTCATGGCGCTCGATACAGGCTAGGATCGTTTCGCCTGTCCAGAATTGGGGTAGATCTTCCAATTTTTGCAGCGGCGAAAGGACTGGGATATCCATCCGTTCGCATTGTTCTGCCGCTTCCACGATTTGCAGGCGGAGGCGATCTTCGTTCAATACGCGGATCTCCGTGTTCTGGGTAATGATCGGGTGTAAATGCGTTGCGCCCAGTTCCACCGCTTTTTCTATCAGGAAATCCAGCCGCGCCTTTTTAATTGGCGCGAAAAACAGGTGAATGGAGAAGATGGTATCTTGCTGCGGCCGGATCAGGGTTTCGCAGCGCGCCGTGACGGATTTTTTATCGACGCTGTCCAGCACGGCCCTGTATTCGCCGTCCCGCCCGTTAAACAGCCGCAAGCCATCGCCCGGTGACTGGCGCAATACATTGCGCAGGTAATGCGCCTGCGCTTCCGGGAAGGCCAGGGTTTGACCGGGCTGCAAATCCCTGTCTACATACAGGCGGGGCAATTTTTTGAATGCGATGTGATCCATGACCGATCCAGTGAATACCACGATCCACACGGATATCAAGCGCGACGGCTGGGTCGGCCGTTTTTTGCCCGCGTTTTTGCGCCCCTATGCCCTGCTGATGCGCCTCGACCGGCCCGTCGGTATCTGGCTCTTATTGCTGCCCGGATGGTGGTCGATCGTGCTGGCCTCCGGCGGATTGCTGCACGGGTCGTGGCAGGCGCAGCGGCAGGAATGGCTGACGCTGGCCCTATTTGGTGCGGGCGCGGTTATCATGCGCGGGGCAGGGTGCATCATCAACGATCTGTGGGACAGGGATCTGGATAAGGGCGTGGCGCGCACGGCGCAAAGGCCGCTGGCTTCGGGTCAGGTTTCAACGAAGGCGGCGCTGATCTTTTTGTTTATTCTGTTATGCCTCGGTTTGTGCATTTTGCTGCAGTTGTCGCTGGTGACAATCTGCCTCGGGTTTTTAAGCCTGCCTTTTATTATCGCTTATCCGCTGATGAAGCGCATCACATGGTGGCCTCAGGCGTTTTTAGGCCTGACGTTCAATTTCGGGGCGCTGATGGGGTGGTCAGCCGTGACGGGCGCGCTGGCCTGGCCTGCTTTCCTGCTCTATGCGGCGGGGTTTTTCTGGACGCTCGGCTATGACACAATCTATGCCGACCAGGATCTGGAAGACGACGCCGCCATGGGCATCAAGTCCAGTACCAGGCGGCTGGGTGCAAAAGCAAAGCCGTTTGTGGCGGGATGCTATGCAATATGCTGGATTTTGCTCGTACTGGCCATCGCTATAGCGGGGGGGAAAGCAATCGTCATCCTGCCGCTTCTTCTGGCGCTTTGGCATATGGTCTGGCAGATCAGGAACTGGGACAGGGCAGACCCGGTCAGTGCTTTGGCCGTGTTCAAGAGCAACCGGGATTTTGGTTTAATTATATTCGCTGCTGCTGTTTTTTGTTGATTTAGCGGAAAAATTTTTTCTAATATCTGGAAAATTATGAACAGAGTGCAAAGACGGGAGACGATATGAGCAAGAAAATTCCTTTGATTGGCGAGCAGTTTCTAATTGCCGCTAATCCACGTATGGAAAAAGCGGCGATCCAGAGAGCGCATATGCTAGGAGGTTACCAGCTTATCCTTGCCAATATTCTTTATCATATGCCAGACCATCCAAATCTCCTGCAGGCATTTTTATGGCAAACATATGATCTTAAGCCGCAATATCCGGAACTCAGAAAATTCTTAAATTTTTGGGAAAATAACCTGGACGGAAAACTTCATTCGGTTGAGGTTGCGGGTAAGCAGCTGATCGGCCCAAGTGAAATACGTTATGCACTGGCTGATTTTTCCATAAACTGACAGGTGTAAATCTGAACAGTTCCCCAAGGGATCATGACATCCTTATCATCGGCGCAGGCGCCGCAGGGCTGATGTGCGCGATTGAGGCCGGGAAGCGCGGGCGGCGCGTTCTGGTTCTGGACCATGCGGACAAGCCGGGGGAGAAGATCCGGATTTCCGGCGGCGGGCGCTGTAATTTCACCAATCTGCATTGCGGGCCGAAGAATTTTCTTTCGCAGAACCTTCATTTTTGCAAATCGGCGCTGTCACGCTTTACGCAGCATGACTTTATCGCACTCGTCAATAAACACGGCATTGCCTGGCATGAGAAAACGCTTGGGCAATTGTTCTGCGACGGGCGGTCGCAGCAGATTATCGATATGCTGCTGAAGGAATGTTCGGATGCGGGCGTCGATATCCGTTTGTCCACAACGGTGTCGTCCGTTGAGCCGGGATATGCGGTCAAAACGTCTGCGGGCGATTTTAAAGCGGATGCGCTGGTCATCGCTACGGGCGGGCCGTCCATTCCCAAAATGGGTGCGACCGGGTTTGCCTATGATGCAGCTCGCCAGTTTGGCCTAAATGTTATTTCACCCCGTCCTGCCCTGGTGCCGCTGACTTTCACGGATGACATGAAGGTGCTGACGCAAAGCCTGTCCGGCCTGTCAGTGGACCCTGCAAAGGCGTCGTGTGACGACACAACATTCCGTGAAGCGCTGTTGTTTACGCATCGAGGATTAAGCGGCCCCGCCATCCTGCAGATTTCATCCTACTGGCGCGAAGGGGAAGCGGTGGTCCTGGATCTTGCGCCGGACCAGGATATGCTCGCCATGCTGAAGAAAGCGCGTATGGATGCGCCGCGCCAGTTGCTGCAGACGATCCTGGCGCAGCATATCCCGTCCCGGCTGGCGGAGAGTGTTGTGCAGCGTTGCGGCCTGCCTGAAACCCGCATGGCCGATTTGTCGGACCTAAAACTGACACCGGTTGCCGGTCATATCAACCGCTGGCGCATTCTCCCCAATGGCAGTGAAGGGTTTCGGACGGCCGAGGTCACGCTGGGCGGGGTGGATACGGATGAATTGTCGTCGAAAACTTTCGAATCCCGCCAAACACCTGGCCTGTATTTTATCGGCGAAGCGGTCGATGTCACCGGCCATCTGGGCGGCCATAACTTCCAATGGGCCTGGAGTTCCGGCTGGGCTTGCGGGCAAAATATATAGAAATTTCACATATTTGCAGGGAACTGTGGAAATTTCCGCGCATTGGTGGTATATATATTAACAATAGCTTAAAATTGAACCAGTAAACGAAGGCAGACCTGCGTTGGATCTTGTTCCTCCAGTCACAGCCGGAATTTTCCCCCTCCAGCAGCGCAGTTTGCGCCGCCGGGTGGCGGATCCTGACGACCCCGCGAGCCATGATGGCCCGGATCGTGAAGACGGGGACGTCTCTTTGCGCCCCAATCCGACGATTGCCAATATCAATATGTTGCTGGAAATCCTGTCCGAGGCTGGGACGCCTGCGAATATGTCGGAACCTATCCGCGCCGTGACCAATCAAAGTCCTGCGCCCAAGCGCCGGAACGAAGACTATCAGAACACAAACGCGGACCGTGCCCAGGGCCGCTTCGATTTCACTGAATAATCAGCAGCATCCGCCTTTAGGATCCGTGCAATTGCCGTCTTCATCATGGTCGTGGTCATGATGGCTGTGGTCGTGGTGATGATGCCCGTGATCGTGGCCGCAGCAGCTGCCGTCATCCTTGTGGACATGGCCGCCCGTCAGGAAGGAAAATCCTCCGCCCGATGCCAGGGGCATGGTGGTGGAGCCGAGAAGGCCTTTTTTCATCCAGTTGTTTTTACCGCTCATCACGCAATCCTTTATTCGGTTGTGTTCCGTCCCATATACAGCCTGTCGCGATGCTTTCGCAACAAAAACAAACTTATTCGCCGGTCAGGCTTCGCAGCTTCTGCTCCGCCATGATCAGCATCGCCATGTCCAGCGTGCCGGCCTGGTAAAGGTCGGCGATCATCGGTTCCAGTTGTTTGGCCTGTTGAGACTTTGTTTCGGCCCAGCGTTCCACAATGCCTGCTTGCGGCTTTGTCTTGCCGCTGGCTTTTTCAGCCTTTGAGGTTTGTTTCAGGATTTTCGCGGCGAGGCCGGACTGGATGTTGTGGAACTGTTCCACCAGCCCGATCATGGCATCGGCGGTCCAGCGGTCGTTGGCGGGCATGATGCGCGCCTGCTGGCGCAGCCAGGGCAGGCGGAAATGGTCGCCCGTCTCGTAATAGGTGCGGGCAGTCACGGGGATGTCCGATCCTGAATCGCGGGCGATACGCAGAATGTCGCAGGCCGCGCCCAAAGCCGGGATGACGGACAGGCGTTTGGCCAGGTTCTTCGGCAGGCCTTCCTTCACCCCATTTTCGTACCGCGTGCTGATGGTGTTGGCGAGGTCCGGCGTGGCGACGGCTTCCAGATTGTCCTGCAAACTCTTGATGCCCGCGCCATAATCACGCATTTCGCGGCTGATATCGGGTTCACGGCCGAGGCGCGTCAGGAACCAGATGACTTCACGCTCGACCATGTGGCTGATCTCGGACAAAGCGCGCAGTTGCGTGGAGGCTGGGACTTTGGTGTCCAGCGCTTCAATCTCCGCCCACAAAGATGCCAAGCCAAAGGCTTCGCGCACGATCAGCCAGGCGCGCGCCACGTTCGCGGAACTTGCGCCCGTCTTGTTCATGACGGATTTTACAAAGGTTGGGCCCATGCGGTTGACGGTCTCGCTGGCCAAAGCCGTCGCGACGATTTCACGGCGCAGGCGATGCTGGCGGATTTCGTCGATGTATTTTTTGCGCAGGGCTGTCGGAAAATAGTCGACCAGCCAGTTTTCGACATCCTTGTTGTCCGGGATGTCTGTGCCGAGCAGGTCCTCGGTAAACAGGATCTTGGCATAGGCCAGCAGCACGCTCAGCTCCGGCCTGGTCAGTCCCTTGTCCTGCCCTTTGCGTTTCCTGATGGTCTCATCATCCGGCAGGCCTTCCAGCTTACGGCTGAGATTGGAATGGCGCTCCAGGTCGCGGATAAAGCCGATATGCAGCGGAATGTTATTGACCGCATGCATTTCGGCAAGGCTCAGGCCTTGGGTCTGCTGGTAATTGTCGCGCAGGACCAAAGCCGCCACTTCTTCCGTCATGGATTGCAACAGGGTGTTGCGTTTTTTTGTGGTCATGGACGAATCTTTTTCCATGATTGCGGTTGTCAGGATCTTGATATTGACCTCATGATCCGACGTATCGACGCCCGCCGAATTGTCGATAAAGTCCGTATTCAGGCGTTTGCCGTCCAGCGCCATTTCGACGCGGGCCAGCTGGGTGATGGCCATGTTCGCGCCTTCGCCGATGACTTTGGCGCGGATATCGTGGCCGTTAACGCGCAGCGCGTCATTGCCTTTATCGCTGACATCATTGTGGCTTTCGGTTGTCGCCTTGATATAGGTGCCGATGCCGCCGAAAAACAGAAGGTCGGTGCGGGCGCGAAGGAGCGCCTGGATCAGTTCGGCAGGCGTGACGGATTGGGCCTGGATATCGAAACGCGCGCGGATTTCAGGCGTCAGGGCCAGGCTTTTTTCACTGCGGTTGAAAATGCGGCCGCCTTTGGACAGTTTTTTGGTATCGTAATGGTCCCAGCCTTTGACTTCTTGGAACAGCCGTTGCCGTTCGGCGAAGCTGACCGCCGGGTTCGGATCGGGGTCGCAGACGATATGGACATGGTTGAACGCGCCGACCATGCGGATCTGGTTCGATTGCAGCAATCCGTTGCCGAACACGTCGCCCGCCATATCGCCGACGCCGATTGTGTCGAAAGGCTGGCTCTGCGTATCGTGGTTTATTTCACGGAAATGGCGCTTTACTGATTCCCACGCGCCGCGCGCGGTGATGCCCATGCCCTTATGGTCATACCCGGCGGAGCCGCCGGAGGCGAAAGCATCGCCCAGCCAGTGGCCGTATTCCAGGCTGATGCCGTTGGCGATGTCAGAGAAAGTTGCGGTGCCTTTATCGGCTGCGACGACCAGATAGGGATCATCCGCATCCAGCCGCACGACGTTTTTCGGCGGCACGATTTTCGTACCCTTGCGGTTGTCGGTAATGTCGAGAAGCCCGCGGATCAAAATTTTATAACATTCGATTCCTTCCTTCTGGAATGCTTCGCGCCCGCCCGTCGACGGCGGATTTTTAACAACGAAGCCGCCTTTCGCGCCCATCGGCACGATCACGGAATTCTTCACCTGCTGCGCTTTCATCAGGCCCAGCACTTCGGTGCGGAAATCCTCATGCCGGTCGGACCAGCGTATGCCGCCGCGCGCGATCCAGTCCATGCGCAGATGGATGCCTTCCATGCGCGGGCTATAGACAAAAATCTCGCGGAACGGTTTCGGGTCGGGCAGGAAGGTAATCGCGCGGCTGTCGAGTTTCAGGGACAGATAGGTTTTATGTTTCCCTTGCGCATCCGATTGAAAGAAATTGGTGCGTAGCGTCGATTTCACCAGAAGCATGGCGGCCCGTAAGATGCGGTCGATATCCAGCGACACGACTTTTTCCAGCAGTACTTCGATAGCTGCTTCCGCTTTCTTTGCTGCCTGTTCGCGCCCCTTTATTTGTGCAGGCGACAGGCGGGCATGGAACAGATCGGTCAGGCGCTGGCTGATCTCCGCGTTCTGGGTCAAAGCGCGTTCGATATAGCGCGTGCCGAACGGGTATTGCGCCTGGCGCAGGTAACGCACATAGGCGCGCAGAATCTGCACATTGTGCCATTCCATGCCGGCCTGGGTAACCAGTTCGTTCAGAGAATCGTTTTCAACCTCGCCGTACCAGATGCCTTCCAGCGCGGATTCGAATTTCTGCTTGATCGCGGGCAGGTTGACGGGCGGGCGGGTGACATCCGCCGTCATCAGGAAGTCATGAATCCAGACCGTGTCCAGCGACCCCGCCGGGCTGACCTCGAACGGCAGTTCGGAAATGACTTTCAGGCCCATGTTTTCCAGCACGGGCAGGGCGTCCGACAGAATAATCGGCTGGCTGCGGCTATAGATTTTCAGGCGCAGCTGGTGCGCGTCACAGCTTTTATCCTGATACAGATCAAGCGCGAAGCGCGGGTTCGCCAGCGCCTGTTCGATCTTGATGATGTCGTAAATCGTCTGCTTGGGTTCGTACCGGTCGCCATAGGCGGCGGGGAAAGCCTGGCCGTAACGCGCGGCATAGCCCGCGATCAAAGATTCATCGTTATAGGCGGCGCGCAGCGCGTCATGCAGGCGTTCGCTCCACAGGCGCCCGGCATCCTGCAGTTTTTTCTCAATCGCGTCTTCCTGTTGCGGCTTTGGCAGGGGTTTGCCGGTATGGACGATGAACATGACGCGCGCCAGCGGCGAATCGTCCAGCGTCGTATAAAAATTGCTGCAGACCCCGCCAAGTTCGCGTTCCAGGATCGATTGCATGGTGATGCGCAGGCGCGTGTCGTATCGGTCGCGCGGGACATAGACCAGGCACGAAATGTAGCGCCCGAACGGATCGGGACGCGTATAGAGCGCAATGCGATGCCGTTCCTGCAGCTGCAGAATACTGAGAGCGGTTTCCAGCAGATCGTCTTCGGTGATCTGGAACAATTCATCGCGCGGATATTTTTCCAGGATATGGCGCAGGGCCTTGTAATCATGGCTGCCCGGCTGGAAACCGGAACGCTGGGTGATGGTATCGGCCTTCAGGCGGAGGTAAGGCACATCCTGGATGCTGCGCGAATAGGTGACGGATGTGAACAGGCCGACAAACAGGCATTCGCCGTTCAACTGCCCGTTCTTATCGTATTGCTTGACAGTGACGGCATCCAGCGGCACGGCGCGGTGGACGGTCGAACGGCGTTCCAGTTTGGATACGGTCAGCGGCGGCAGGCTGAGGCGCATCTTCTCCTGCGCAGGCGTGAGGTTTTCGGCGTAGCCGCCGATATAATCCGGATGGATTTCGTCGTTCAGGACACCAAGGCCGGAGCCTTTGACGACCGTGCGTTTGATCACGCCGTCTTTCTTCTCGTATTTATAGGCGCGGAAGCCCAGCAGGGTGAAATTGTCGCGGTACAGATAATCCAGGAAGGCCAGATATTCCTGCGTTTTGCCGTTGCCGGACAGGCCTTTCTGGCAATCTTTCAGGCGGTCTTTCATGGCGGGCCAGTCACGGGTGGCCACGCGCACATCGTTCAGGACGCGCAGCAAATCGTCTTCCAGCGTTTCCGCTTTATCCCCCGGGATTGTACCCTGCAATTCAATGTGCATATGCGATTGCGCGATTTTGCCGATATGCACAATAGGGTGCAGCAAAACCTGGATCAGGCGATAATGGGCGGTCAGTTCCGCCGCGATCGAATCAACCAGGAAAGACGTATCATCGCTGACAATATCGATGGCTGTGCGCTGCGCGTCCGCCCCCGTGCCGCCCGTGCGCACTGTATAGATTTTAATCGCCGGCTTGCCGGACTTGCGCTTCTGCGACATGTCCCAGTGGTTCTGCACCGCCTGTTTCAGGATGGCGGGGTCGACCATTTCCAGATCTTCCTCAGGAATCTTTTCACAGAATACGGTCTGAAATTTGTTCAGCGTATCCGGCGATGCCAGGGTGCCGGAACGGTCTTTTTTGCTGGAGGACATGACCGGAATACTCAAAAGGGTTCTTTTAACGCGCGCCGAAAGACAAGTTAAATCGATTTAAAAGGCAAGGCAAGAGACGGTGCTTGCGCAGTGCAGTGTTGTGCGTTACCGTTTTGTTAAGACTCTCTTAAGATTTATATCCATAAAATGATCGTAAATTGTTAACAATATTCCCCTATACTGGTTGTTGGACGGGAGATCCATGATACATAATGCCAGATTGCCAAATGCCAGGGGTTTTTCGCTGATCGAATTGTCGATCGCGTTGTTGATCCTTGGGTTGATCGCAATTCCAGCAATGCAGGCTTATAAAGTTTATCGGATTCAGAAAGCGCGCGAAGATACATACGCTAATAATACAATCGTTCAGACTGCTCTAGGTGATTACTACATGAAAAACGGGGTATATCCGGTTCCTTCGGATAGGACTCTTCCACTTAATAATGCAAATTATGGCAGGTCGTATACAGGTGTGTTACCGGCGGCTGGAAATTGTACGGTTGGCAATGGCGTTTGTGTGGGGGCGGGCAGCGCGTTACAGGCTGATACTGTCACTACCATTGCTAATCCTAACGTATTAATCGAGGTGTTCCATTTGCCGAATTGGCTATTCCGCCCGAAGACGCCTTGATGGATGGGGCCGCAGACTTGTTTATGCAGTTACACAAAACCAGACAGAGAAACCGCCTGCGGTTCCTGCGGGAGTTTTTGATCGTAAAGCTGGAACAATCAACATGAATACATTTAACGTTGCTGATTATCTTGCGGGTACCGTAACGGCTCCGGGTCCAGGTTCTCCAGGGTCATACGTGGCCGCTGATTCAGCAGATTCTGCTGTACCCCCTTCAACACCCAGGATGTATACAAATTTTCACATTGTTGTACTTTCTTTAGGTGAAGATGGTGCAGGCGCTTACGATCAAAATGGTAATCTATATTCGCCTTGTATTGCAGGGCGTGCCGATACTGAAAATTGTGATGACAAAAATGGTACGTTTTTTAACCCCATTCATGCAGATTTAGGCAATAATCAGACTGCAGGGGGCGGCAGCGTTGATGGCGCATACCATTACGATGATATCATGGTTGAAATAGCAGATGTGCCGACTGGAATATGGTCTTATTCTCAAAAAGATAATAATGACATTACAACATTCCGAAGGGTAGCCGTAGGCGTAACGGATCAGGGTATTCCTGTAGATGATAACGGTGTTCCGCTTACGGGAAATACTAATTTCGATGATACGATCGTTCTAGATGTAGGGGGAGATCCTCTGCTCAAGGTTGGCGCAGGCGTATTAAGTACTACGGTAGCAGGCATAAGTGAAATCTGTGATGTTAAAGGTAACAACTGTTTCTCGCCTGAGGCTTTGGGCGGCGATGCCACCAGCGGCCATATAACGTGCGGCACAGCTGATGCGGATGGCAACGCGACCCCTATGACTGGCATAGCGCAAGCGACGGGTTTATGCACATACAAATTACCTGCAATACCTAATATGACTTGTCCGTTGGGGCATAGGGCCATCGGATTTAACATGGGGCAAATCGTATGCGATTAAAAAGCAAAAGCATCTCAGGTTATACGCTTATTGAGCTAGCAATCGTATTGATTGCCCTAGGGCTCATGATTGGTATAGGTGCCGGAATTTACAATATTTACCAAAAACAAAAGTCTATTAAAGATACACAATTGAATATCCGGGTTGTGGCCAATGCCATAGCGGATTTCAAAAGCAAAAATGGACGCTATCCATGCGCCGCTCCGCTCAATGTCCCCCGCACGAACGCTAATTATGGGCGTCAAATATGTGATCCCGTGACGGCAGGCGCGTTTAATGCAAGAGGTGTTTTTGGTCAAAACAGGCAAATACCTGTTCCTACCGGTTTGACTGATGGCGTCATGGTCGGCGCTGTTCCTTTCCGTCAATTAAATTTAAGGGAAGATGATGTCGTTGATGGATATGGGGCGCGGCTTTTATATGCTGTAACTGCAAGTCAGGCAGTTGCAGGTGAATATTCATTGCAGGGCGGTGCGATTGAGATAAAGGATTCATCGGCTGCGCTGAAATCAGCCTTGAATCCGGCAAATTCGGCTGATCTTGTAATTTTAAGTTTTGGTCCGGATAACGCAGGTGCTGTAATGAAAAACGGCGCCAATAGTTCTACACCCTGTACAGATGTGGGTGTTTTACAAAGTAAAAACTGCGCTTTTGGTGATCAGGCTATTTATCAAAGTGGTTTTAAAAGTACATCCGGCACAGTTGACCAAATGGATGATACGATCACCTTTTTTGCGCGTGGTGAACAGGAACCTTGGGATGCCGGGGCGGGTACGGAAATTTATAATAAGAATAATTCTGTTGGCCAGGTTGGAATCATGGTTGCCGATCCAGGCACTACGGATGTCGATATAGACAGCACGTTGAAAGCTGACGTTGTTGGCAATGTTCGTATACGTAACAGTCTTTATGCCGAAAAAGTTGCAGATTTTGGCGACGATTCAACATTCACTGAAGCTAAGGTCATTGGTGGCGATCTTGTCGCTGGGACCGGCGGGTTGAAATGCGCCGATGCCGATAAATATATAAGCGGCATTACAAATAATCAGCCGGATTGCGGTTATGCAGCCGTAACATGCCCAAAAGAATTGCCTGTGATTGGTATTACTGCGTCCGGCGATTTACAATGCCAGGATGATACATGTCCGGCTGGAACGGTCGATATGTGCGGCGAAACAAAAAATCTTCCCGCTGCAAAACAAGGTAAAACGGTGAAATTCAAAGCTGGTGACAGTCTTAAGACTACTTTTCAATGTAAGCATGGTTTGTGGGTCTCTGTTAAATCAACCGGAGTATGCCACTGTAAGCCTGACACAAAAACGGAAACCGTTCCCTGTGGTCCAGGCTACACTGGGACGCGCAAAGTTAAAACAACACGCATATGCCCAGACGGAACGGATTTTGATGAAGTCCAATTAAGCAATAGCTGCCAATGCGTAGGTGGAAGCCAGAACAGGACGATTGATTGTCCGCCTGGCCAGACGGGCCAAATAACTGAAAAACGCACTTTAAAATGTACCGGCCCCGGAGCAGGAACCTGGGGAGGCTGGATCGAACAAAGCCGAAATTGTAAAGCTTGCGCCGTCCAAATCAGGCAGCGTGAAATTGCCTGTCCCGATGGTAAGGAAGGAACCATTATACAAAAAATGACAAGGGACTGTAATACTGGCACTTGGGGCAATTGGATAGAAGATTCAAATAGCTGTAAATGCGGTCCTACGAAAACACAAACACGAACGATAGCCTGTCCTGAAGGCCAGACTGGTGAAATCAATCAATCCAGAACAAGCGTATGCGGTGCCGGATGGGGAGATTGGACTCCTACTAGCAGCAATTGTACAAATACAGGTGCAAGATGCCGATGGAATCCGCTTGTAGATGGCCAAAGGCAATCATTTAGAACAACCAATCTCATGGGCAGCCGTTGTGATTGTGACGCAGGACAACAACCGTGCCATTTACCAATAGGCGGTGGAGATTACACGGTATTTTCGAGGTGCTCCTGTGACTAAGGAAAATGGCTTTACGCTGATTGAAGTCGCTATAATCCTGCTGATTTCCGGTATTTTACTGGCTTCGGGCATCATGGCGTATGATCTCTATTCAAAAAATCAGAGATACGCCAAAACCTGGGAAAATATGGAGCTTATCCGCAATGCTCTGGCAGAATATCAGATAAAAACGGGCAACTATCCTTGCCCCGCCGATCCAACTAAAGGCCCTCAAGATACGAATTATGGGGTTGCTAATTGTACCCCCTGTGCCGGCTGTGTAGTGACCAGTAACCGGGATGCGGATGGTGTGGGCGGGAATGACTCTATAATCATTGGTTCTGTTCCCTTAACGACTCTAATAACAACAGTCTATTCAGACGGTGCTACCCAGGCCAAAATCTCGATTAATGAGATACATGATGGCTGGAACAATAAAATTATGTATGCGGTCAGTGAAAGTCTCGCAAAAGATACTTTTAAACCCAATTACGGCGTCATCGATATGGTAGATGAAAATAATCAACCTTTACTCGATACGCCGTCAACCGCCCATTATGTTTTGATTTCATATGGTGAAGACGGTGTTGGAGCCTATGGCCGTAATGGCGGCCCAAGAAATGCCTGCACAGCAGGAGAAGTTCAAACGCGAAATTGTACGTTGGGCAACCAGTTTGTAAGCGGTCTTTTGTCTTTGGCTGCAGGGGCAGGGCATTATGACGATCTGGTGCAATTTGTTACCTGGAGCATGAGCAAAATGTGGTCATACTCACCCAACAACCCCGGTACAATTTATAATACAAATCTTGGATTCGTAGGTATGGGGACTGACGCGCCTGCGGTTCAGCTGGATATTGGCGGACGGATAAGGGCTACAAACCTTTATACGCGTCTGTTTTGTGACGATAAAGGAGAAAATTGCTACGATCCGGAAAAAATTGGCGGTACTGATATTACGATGGACTGCGATGATGACAGCATGGCAGTTAAACAAATTGGCGTTAGAGCATCTGGCAGTAACGCGACTTTGAAACCTTTACAACCCAGCGTAGGATGTGAAAAGCCATTTCCTTCGGCTGCCGCACTCAATAAAAAATGCCCTATTGCTGGCCAGTATATGTACGGTTATACCACTAGAAATGGTGGCGAACCGCTCTGCAAATAGCGTATTGTAATAATCTGGCTTTTTTGCCGTAAATACGATATCCATATCCCATGAAAACCGTAAAAACCGCACCGACCGTCGGAATGGTAAGCCTTGGCTGTCCGAAGGCGCTTGTGGATTCCGAGCGGATCATGACGCAGCTGCGCTCCGAAGGGTATGATTTTTCGGCCACGCATGAAGGGGCGGATGTCGTCATCGTCAATACATGCGGTTTCCTGGACTCGGCGAAGGAAGAATCTCTCGCCGCCATTGGCGAGGCGATGAAGGACAACGGGCGCGTCGTCGTCACCGGCTGCATGGGCGCCGAAGCAAAAACAATCATGGACGCGCATCCCGGCGTGCTGGCCGTCACCGGGCCGCACCAGTATGAGGCGGTGGTAGATGCCGTTCACAATGCTGTTCCGCCCGTCCACGACCCTTATATCGACCTGGTGCCGGAGGCGGGCCTGCGCCTGACGCCGCGGCATTACGCCTACCTAAAGGTTTCCGAAGGCTGCAACAACCGCTGTTCGTTCTGCATCATTCCATCCCTGCGCGGCGACCTGGTCAGCCGGCCGATGCATCATGTGCTGCTGGAGGCGGAGAAGCTGGTGAAATCCGGCGTGAAGGAATTGCTGGTGATCAGCCAGGATACATCCGCCTATGGCGTGGATATCAAATATGCCGAAAGCCCCTGGAAGGGCGGGCGGGTGAAGGCGAAATTCTATGATATGTGCGCGGCGCTGGGCGAGATGGGCGCGTGGGTGCGCCTGCACTACGTGTATCCCTATCCGCATGTGGACAGCGTGATGCCGTTGATGGCGGAGGGTAAAATCTTGCCCTATCTCGATATCCCGTTCCAGCATGCCGCGCCGAACGTGCTGAAAGCCATGCGCCGCCCGGCCAATCAGGAAAAGGTGCTGGACCGGATCCAGCAATGGCGGCGCGACGTGCCGGATTTGACCATCCGCTCCTCTTTTATCGTCGGTTTCCCGGGGGAGACGGATGCGGATTTTGAATTCCTGCTGGGCTGGATGAAGGAAGCGCAGCTGGACCGCGTCGGCTGTTTCAAATACGAACCCGTGCGCGGCGCGACCGCCAACGATCTCGGCAACCTTGTGCCTGAGGACGTGAAAGACGAACGCTGGAACCGCTTCATGGAAGTGCAGCAGGAGATCAGCGAGGCGCGTTTGCAAGCGAAAATCGGCCGCACCCTGATGTGCATCGTCGATGAGGCGGACGGCGAGGGCGGGGCCGATGCCCGGTCGATGGCGGACGCGCCGGAGATCGACGGCAAGGTCTATCTGCGTGATGCAGGTGACATCAAACAGGGTGATATCGTCCCTGTCCTGATTGAAGACGCGGATGAATACGATCTATATGGCGTAGCGGCTTACGCCTGAAACCTCGCACTTGCGATGCACAAAGCCGCTTAAATCTGGCGGATCAGAATCCGCTGATGCCACATCATGGGCTTGCCATTGGCAAGTTTGCGGTCTGCGGGATCAGGGATGGGTTCGGTGCCATAGAGTCTGATGGCATGGCCGAAGCGGGTGTGCAAACAAAGGCGGTCGATTTCCGCGACGCTGATCGGATGCATGCCGTCTTTCAGGTCTTCGGTCCGGAACCGGATGACCAGGCTGCCCTTGGGTGACAGATGCGCCGCCATGGTGTTGATTGCCTGCTGACGGTCTTCCGGCCTGACAAACATCATCACGGCGTTGCAAAGGATGAAATCGGCTTTCAGGCCAGGCTTCAGGCGTTTTAAATTGTAGAGCCAAGGGAGCGAGTCTTGCAGGAATAACGGCTTATTTGAAGCGGGCCGGAACGCATTCTCCAGACGCGTAAAGCGATCCGGATAATGATCCTGCGATTTGACCCACATATGCGGATCGGGATCGATGGAATAAACCTCCAGATCTTGACCGCGCGCGGCAAGGGTTAAGGCATCCCGGCCAATCCCGCCGCCGATATCCAGGATTATGCTGCCCGGTTTGACCGGCACCATCGGCAATATATCCGCATAAAATGCCCGCGGATCAACGGCAGCATGCAGCGAAGTGAGTGCAGACCCTTTGGCATGCGTATAGGCTTCGGCTTCCGGCTTCGCCGGAGGCTGCTTTGCTTTTCTTTTAGATGAGCGCGAAACCATTGGATCATCCCTCTTTCAAGGTATCTATCAGGTATTTTTCCGGATCATATAGGCGGCATCTTCATCATAGGTTTTTAGTAAAACGTCCAGTTGAGGCGTATTGTAGGTTTTGTATCCCTGCTTTTCCCAGAAGCTGCGCGTCCCGCTGACGGAAACAAGGCTGGATGTGCCGAAGCCTTTTTCCGCGGCATGGCTGTGCAAGGCGGCGATGATTTGCCGTGCATGGCCGCCCTGGCGTGCTTCGGGCAGCAGGGCGATATCGTGGATGTGGTAAGTGTCTAATTGCGCAGGCAAAGCCGCAATCACCGTGTTCAGTTTTGGCGCATCGTAAAAACGCCAGGGGTGGGTGACCGCATAGCCTTTAACAGCGCCGTGGTCGTCCAGGATATGGCAGCCTTCATGATAGATGGTCCAGCGGCTGTCAAGAACAGCGCGGTCTTCCTGGTAATCCCGGTGGATTTGGTTGCCGATGGTGAAGACTGTCTCAAGATCGGCGTGGTTCATAGTGCGCCAGATCATGACAGCCTTCCCATCATGCCGCCCCGGCTTCCTTATCCTTCAGCGCTTTTTTCTTCATGATCTCGCGCTCGTTCGGCGAGAGGTATTTTTTGCGCAGGCGCAGGGATTTCGGGGTGACTTCGACCAGTTCGTCGTCCTTGATATAGGACATCATGTCTTCCATGCTCATTTTGCGCGGGGGGACGAGGACGACGGCGTCGTCTTTTCCAGCCGCGCGGATGTTGGTCAGCTGCTTGCCTTTCAGCACGTTGATGTCGAGGTCGTTGTCGCGGGAGTTTTCGCCGACGATCATGCCCTGGTAGACCTTGTCGCCATGGCCGATGAACATCACGCCGCGGTCCTGCAGGTTGAAAATGGCATAGGCGACGGCCTCGCCCTTGTCGGTGGAGATCAGCGCGCCGTTGCGGCGGGCGCTGATATCGCCCTTATAAGGGCCATAGCTGTGGAAGATGCGGTTCATCATGCCGGTGCCGCGGGTGTCGGTCAGGAACTGGGACTGATACCCGATCAGGCCGCGCGAGGGGGCGATGAAAGTGATGCGGGTCTTGCCGCCGCCGGAGGGGCGCATATCGGTCATCTCGCCTTTGCGCTGGGAGACTTTCTCGACAACGCTGCCGGAGAATTCATCGTCCACGTCGACGATCACTTCTTCATACGGTTCGGTCATGGCGCCGCTGGCGTCTTTCTGGAACAGAACACGCGGGCGGGAGACGGAGAGTTCAAAGCCTTCGCGGCGCATGGTTTCGATGAGGACGCCGAGTTGCAATTCGCCGCGGCCCGCGAGTTCGAATGCGTCGCGGCCAGCGGATTCCGTCACCTTGATGGCGACGTTGGTTTCGGCTTCGGCCATCAGGCGTTCGCGGATCATGGTGGATGTCAGTTTCTTGCCTTCGGTGCCCGCATAGGGGGAATCGTTGACCGTGATGGTGACCGCCATGGTCGGCGGATCGACAGGCGTCGATTTGATCGGTTCTGTCACCGCCGGGTCGCAGATCGTGTCGGCGACGGAGGTTTTGACCATGCCCGCGACGCAGATGATGTCGCCCGCGACGACCTCGTTGGCCGGAACGCGTTCAATGCCGTCGAAGGTCAGCAGCTTGGTGAGGCGGAAGTTTTCATTGGTCTGGCCGTCCAGCCCCATGGATTTCACGGTGGCGTTGACCTTTGCCTTGCCGGAATAGACCTTGCCGGTCAGCATGCGGCCGAGGAAGTTGTCGCGCTCCAGCAGAGTCGCCAGCATGGCGAAAGGCGCGTTGTCATCGACGGTGGGCGGCGGCACGTGTTTCAGCACGAGGTCCAGCAGCGGGTGCAGGTTTTCACGCGGGCCGTCCAGCGTCTCGGACGCCCAGCCGTCGCGGCCGGAGGCGTAGAGGACGGGGAAATCCAGTTGTTCATCGGAGGCTTCCAGCGCGACGAACAGGTCGAAGACTTCGTTCAGCACTTCTTCCGCGCGCGCATCGGGGCGGTCGATCTTGTTGACGATGATCATCGGGCGGATGCCTTTTTTCAAAGCCTTGGTCAGCACGAATTTCGTCTGGGGCAGCGGGCCTTCGGCGGCGTCCACCAGAACGATGGCGCCGTCCGCCATGCTCAGAATCCGCTCCACCTCGCCGCCGAAATCGGCGTGGCCGGGGGTGTCGATGATGTTGATCTTGGTGTTCTTCCAGTGGATGGCCGTGCATTTCGCCAGGATGGTGATGCCGCGTTCCTTTTCCAGGTCGTTGGAATCCATCACGCGTTCCGCGACTTTCTGGTTTTCGCGGAAGGATCCCGCCTGACGCAGGATGGTATCGATCAGGGTCGTCTTGCCATGATCGACGTGGGCGATAATGGCGACGTTGCGGATGTTTGGTCCCTTTTGGGCGGTCATACTCGGTTCTTCCAGACAATACGGTTATTTTGCGGCGCAATGCCGCGTGGGTTTTCTATACTGAAACCCCCCCTGAAAGGCCAGAAAAATCGGTAGAGGATAGGGATCCTGAAAGCAAGTATTTATGCGGAGGTCCGGAGGCTCCAAGAGTAAAGCGCCGTAGGCAAGATAAGCTTTTTAAACCACTGAGCGCACTGAGAACACTGAGATCGCGGTGTCTTAGTGTCCTCAGTGCGCTCAGTGGTTCAGGTTTTTTACTGCGCTGCGCGCGACTGGTTTTCAGCATGGTTTTGATGGATTTTACGAAGTTGGCCTGGTTGCGCAGGGCGGCGCAGAGGTCGCGGTAGCCTTGGGAGCGGTAGCCGTGGCGGCAGGCGTTCTGGGCGCAGATTTGTTTGCCCTTTGCAGTGCGCGGGCCGGTGGAATGATCCCACGGGCGGTTCTGACGGGCGATTGCGGCCTGTCTGGCGCGGGATTCAGGGGTCCAGCGGGGCACTATGCGGCCCCCGTTTTGTATAGTCTGTTTGACGGTTTTTTCATGTCCACCGTTCCCTATCCTTTTGAAGTTTCAGGGATTCGATGGTTTCATAAGCCTGGCGAAACTGTTTTTGCGTGCGCAGGGCCAGCGCCAGGCCGAAGGCTTCGTTAAAGCCGTCGCCGGCGGCGTCGTGCAGCAGCAATTCGCGGAACAGGCTGTCGAGCATATGGGCCTGGACGGCCAGCGCGTCGTCCAGCTTCGTATCCTCCTTCGCGCGGCGGATCAGCGCCTTGTTGAGGCGCAAGGCGCGCTGGCTCATCACATGGGAGGGGGAAAGGCGGGTCTTGGTGTCCGGCGGCCGCGATGCCGGGGCAAGGGAGGCTGTATCCTCGGTTGCCGGGGCGATCCCGGAGGGATCGGTGTCGGCTGGGTTCATCAGGAGATATTAGGATAATATTCCTTTGATGTCAAGCAGTAAGTGAAAATAGTGATTTATATTGACATAATCTTAAAAAGTTTATATATTCAGTCATAAGCTTACCAATGCGCCCAGTATCGGCATCTGGTTTCCTGCACGAGCATATTTTTATGCGGTTTCAACAGCCGCATAAGAAAAGGCTTTAAACAAGGAGACGTGAACATGCTTCGTACATTACTGGGAAATATCGCCAATGGGTTTGGCTGCGCCGCGCAGGACGCGGTCAGCGCGGTTCGGTCAGCCGAAAGAGACGCATCCGTAACCGATCTGATCGCGTTTTTGCGCCAGTCCGCAGAACCATGGAACGGCGATTTAAAAACATCAGGCATGGAAGCCGCAGAGGCGCTGGCCAGTCTTCAGGAAAGGTCTTCCAGCATCCATCATTCCGACACGATCAGCTTTTTCAACCGTGTCGTTCCCCATCTGTCGCGGATTTTGACGACGATCAGCCAGAATGGCGGGCAGGTGCCCGATGAGCAGGCGGAAAGCCTTCGCGCTTCCCTGGTAAACGTCCAGACGATCGCCCTTAACAAAATACAGGGCATCGAGGACGCGGCGCGGCAAGAGATGGAGATTGAGAGAGACGTTGTGAAGAGATCGCGTGCATCCGGCTATCCGGTTCCCAGGATTTAAAAACCCCCGTTCCCTGAACCAAAAGAAACCCCCGCAAACCGGTTAAGGGATGCAGGGGTCTCATGCGGACAGCGCGGAGAACAGATAACCTTCTTTGGGAAGGCCCAGCTATTCAATCACGCTGTCCGATGTATCCAACGATTAAGGACACCGAGTGGTTCCCAAAATTTCTATTGTGCATTGAACAACAGGCCGGGATTGATCGGGGGGCGGGTATGGCTTAGCCTTTGCGGCATCATTCTAAAAGCATAGGGGAGCGCTGCCATGGCCGATCTGTTTGACAATCCGCTGAAAACCGACGGGTTTGCGTTTATCGAATTCACGGGCGGCGATGTGCCGATGCTGGAGCGGCTGTTCAAAACGTTTTCCTTCACGCCTGTTGCGAAGCATAAAAGCCGGGATGTGGTGCTGTATCGCCAGGGGCGGATCAATCTATTCCTGAACCGCGAGAAAAGCGGGCAGGCGGATGCGTTCCGGAAGATCCATAAAGAGGGCGCGAACGCGATGGGGTTCCGCGTGGCGGATGCCGCCTTCGCGCATAAGGAAGCGATCAAGCGCGGTGGGAAAGATGCGGGCACGAAACATGGCGGATCGCTGGATGCGCTGGCCATCGAAGGGATCGGCGGCAGCCTTTTGTATTTCATCGATGACGATTCCATTTATGAGAAGGAGTTTGATTTCACGTCGAAAGACAAGATGCCGGAAGGCGCTGGCCTGACCTATATCGACCATGTCACGCATAATGTCTATCGCGGCAATATGGTGGTGTGGGCGAAGTTTTATGAAGATATTTTCAACTTCCGCGAAATCCGGTATTTCGACATTGAAGGCAAGCAGACGGGGTTGAAATCAAAGGCGATGACATCCCCGTGCGGCAAGATCCGCATTCCGCTGAATGAGTCTTCGGACGACAAGTCGCAGATCCATGAATTCCTGGAGCGGTATAACGGCGAAGGCATCCAGCATATCGCGCTTGGCACCGACAATATCTATCACACGGTGGAGACGCTGAAAGACAACGGCGTGCCGTTCCAGACTGTGCCGGACACGTATTATGAGCTGCTGGACAAGCGCGTGCCGAACCATGGCGAGGACAACAAGAAGCTGGAGAAGCTGCGCATCCTGCTGGACGGCGCGCCGACGCAGGGGCAGGGGCTGCTGCTGCAGATCTTCACCCAGGACGCCATCGGGCCGGAATTCTTTGAGATTATTCAGAGAAAAGGCAATGAGGGGTTTGGGGAAGGGAATTTCAAGGCGCTGTTTGAGTCGATTGAGCTGGATCAGGTGCGGCGGGGGTATTTGAAAGAGGCGAAGGCTTAAGAGTTAAAAACAGCAGATGGGCGCGGATAAACACGGATCAATCCGTGTTTATCCGCGCCCATCTGTTGTTCAATTTATATGTCCAAAGCAAAAAAATTGACATATTTTTCATGATCTGCTTCTATGAGGAAATTTTTTATGATTTGCAGATGGAAGACATTGTCACAAAATATCGAGTTTTAGGAGCCTTACTGGCTTGCTATAAATTCAATCCGGCCGATATCACTGCTTATTCCGGAGTGCCGGTTGAGCATGTAGAAAGAATTGCCTCTCCATACTGGCGGCAAACGGGCCGCCCGGATCGCACCCATGAACTCAACCCAGACAAAAAAGAAGAGGTCATAAAATTTTTGGATGAAAGCACTGCCACGCCTGAAATCCGAAAATATCTCACAGAGAAATCTCCATGGAATCCTGAAATTTTGGAGCGTTTTATTAGTCTGTTTGAACTTCATCTGGATAAGGCCGAAAGAGCGGGTGCAGAAAAAGAAGGCGATCTTTCTGAATGCAATGTTAGACGCCGCTTGGCTTTAGTCGGCCTTATCGATAGCGAGAAAGTTTATGGCCCGGATGTAGCCGGGCTGGCGCACCTCAAGGCGGAATTCAACAGACAGGTGGAGCGGTATGAGGCATTGCTTTCGGCGCAAGGCAATAGGCCATCCAAGACATCGCAAGTAAGGGCGCCTGTCTGGACACAAAGTTAGGTTTTTTAAAAAAGGAATTCATCATGGTTTATCCTATCGTCGTTTTTCCTGCCAAACATTATAATGATGCCTATCATAATATGGGTTATGCCTTAAGAGACGATGAAACCGGCGATTTTTTTTGCGGGTTTCACTATCCTGAAGGGTATGGCCATGGCTTGTGCCGCCAGGCAAAAGTTCTCAACAAGGTTGCTAACTCCCGTCCGGGTCATACGGTTTATCTTTGCCGGAAATGGAGAGACAAGGGTTGGCTGCTGCTGCTTTTGCCACTTTTTATGATGCGGTTCCTGCAGGATTCCAAAACACGAGCTTGACCGCTGCAGCGTGATCAGGGTTAAAAGATGGCCCAAGCACTTGTGGTCGGATGCCGCGCTTGCTGCGTTCCCTAAAGACCTTGTTTTTGACCGTATACCCCTGACCCCGCCGGTTTTTTCGCAGCACCGGAGCTTGCGCGGCAGGGACATTTGATGGGTATCCGACCTTCAGCCGCAGCATGACGGAAGCCGGGATGAAAATCGCCCGCGCGATCGGCCTGGTGCGCCAGCCTTAAAAATCCAGATCTTTCATTCGGCCGATGACGCGGGTCAAAAGATCCGCCATTTCTGCAACCCCTTTTTCATTGCCGATCAGGTCCTGCCGCACTTCGATGAGAAGATGCGGCAGTTTTTTCCGGTTGGCGTGGATGTCGATGCTGTCGCCTGCATAGCCGCGCAGGCTGTAGGGCTGGTGCAGGCCAGGGTTGATGCCTTCCGCGCTGAGGAGATCGGCCATCCAGTGCATCAAATCGTCATTGGCATAGGTGCTCATCCCAACCTCCCACGGGCGGAATTCGCCGCCGCGCAAAGTGGGGGTGCAGCTGTGCATGGCGAGGATGGGGATCGCTTTGCCGTGGCGCTTCACGGTGGCGTCGACCAGGTTTTCCGCTGCTTGATGATAGGGATGGTAAATGCTATCGAGGCGGGCCGATTTTTCTTCTTCTGAAATATTATGGTTGCCGGGCACGGGGATGCCATCGCTTTCCGGCCAGAAGAGTTGCGGATGGTCGATAGGGCGGTTGGCGTCCACGATCAGGCGGGAATAAAGGCAGTAGGCAGCAGGGACATCCAGCGTGTCGCTGATGGCGCGGGCAACACCTTCGATGCCGATATCCCAGGCGATATGCTCGTTCAGGTATTCGGGGGCGAGGCCCAGGCCGTTCATTTCCGCTGGGATGGTGTTGCGGGCGTGTTCGACCAGGAAGACGGCGGGGAAGCTGCCGGATTCGTTTTGGATGACGAAGGGGTTCGGGAAGCGGATCATGAATTAATTAAACGTATGATAATATATGAAGCGTTCACCGCAGAGGCGCAGAGATCGCAGAGAAGAAAGCGCCGCAGGCAATTAAGCTTTTAAACCACTGAGCGCACTGAGGACACTGAGACTGCAATGCCTCGGTGTCCTCGTGCGCTCCAGTGGTTCAAGTCTTTTACTGCGCTGCGCGCAGTTTAACTCTGCGATCTCTGCGCCTCTGCGGTAAATTGTTTGTGCCATGCCGCGTGACGGCCGGGAGGATTATGCTATGCTGGCCGTCCTGAAAGGAACGGTATTATGAAACTTGCATCGTTGAAGCATAAGCGGGACGGGAAGCTGGTTGTGGTGTCGCGCGACCTTAAGCGGTATCTGGAAACCGGGCTGACGATGCAGCAGGCGCTGGATGACTGGGCGATGCATGAACCGGCTTTGCGCAAGCTGGCGCAGGATGTGGAGGCGAAGGGGGAGGCGTTTGATGAGACGAATTGTGCATCGCCTCTGCCGCGCGCGTACCAGATCGCGGACGGATCGGCCTATCTGAATCATGTGGAGCTGGTGCGCAAGGCGCGCGGGGCGGAACTGCCGCCGGAATTTTTGCACGACCCGCTGATGTACCAGGCGGTGTCCGACACGATATTGGGGCCGCGCGATGCGATTCCGGTGCGGGACGAAGCCTATGGCATCGATTTCGAAGCGGAAGTCGCGGTGATTGTCGATGACGTTCCGATGGCGGTGACGCCTGCGGATGCGCTGAAGCATATCAGGCTGGTGATGCTGATGAACGATGTGTCGTTGCGGCAGTTGATCCCGGCGGAACTGGGCAAGGGGTTCGGGTTTTTCCAGGGCAAACCGCCGAGCGCGTTTTCGCCTGTCGCGGTGACGCCGGATGAGCTGGGCGATGCGTGGAAGGACGGGAAACTGAATCTGCCGTTGTTAAGCAGCTTAAGCGGGAAAGCCGTTGGCCATCCGGATGCGGGGCGTGATATGCAGTTTCATTTCGGGGAGCTGATCGCCCATGCCGCGAAGACGCGGCCTTTGGGCGCAGGGACGATTGTGGGGTCGGGTACAGTGTCCAACCGTGATCGGTCTACTGGCATCAGCTGCCTCGCCGAAATCCGCATGATTGAGAAGATCGAGCAGGGGGATTCGAAGACGCCGTTTTTGAAATTTGGCGATACGGTGCGGATTGAGATGAAAGATGTAAATGGCGCCAGCATTTTTGGCACGATTGAGCAGAGGGTGGAGAAGTACGAAAATCTGTAATAGTGTTAGAAGATAACAGCCAGGAGAAAAATAAATGAATACCAGAGATCACTTTGAGCAAATCATGATAAATATAAAAGTGCCGGAAGACAGGCGCATCAAATTTCTATCCAATTATGATTTCCTGCAAAGCAAGAAAGGCGAATTGACCGGAAAATGGGCGGCAGCGCTTGACAGAAAAATTTATGAAGCCGAAAAGCTGGAAGATCTTCAATCCAGAATAAAAGACTTGCCGGAAGCGGAATTCGCATATACCGAGCAATTGAGGCCATAATAAAACTTCTGCACTTATTTGGCGCTATTAAGCACAGGGTTGAGAAGGCCTCTCTGTCGTCATCCCGGCGAAGGCCGGGATTCATAAGCGATTGCGGCCGGGAAAAGGGAAATAAAAATGAAAATTGCATTTCATGACTATTATTCGCCGGTCGTGATACGGACATGTTGCATGGATCCCGGCCTTCGCCGGGATGACGATATTTAGTTGAAACAGGTGGCGGCATGAAACTCTACAGCTATTTCCGTTCCTCCACCGCGTATCGCGTGCGGATCGGGCTGCATTTGAAGGGCATCGCGTTTGAGACGGCGCCGGTGAATATTTTTAAGGGCGAGCACCGGAGCGAGGCGTTTCTGAAACTGAACCCGGCGGCGGGCGTGCCGGCGCTGGCGCATGACGGGCATGTGATCGGGCAGTCGCTGGCGATTTTGAATTATATCGACAATCTGGCGCCGGAGCCGCCGCTGGTTACCGGCAGTTTTTATGATCAGGCCTTCGCGCGGCAGGTGGCGCTGACCATTGCGACGGATATCCATCCGGCGATCAATATGAAGGTGATGAATTACCTGAAAACCGAGTTCGGCGCGGATGGCGCAGCGACGCAAAAATGGTATGAGCGCTGGGTCGGCGAAGGGCTGGGCGCCGTGGAGACGATGCTGCGCGGCTATGGAGGCAAAGGGCCGTTTGCGATGGGCGATGCGCCGGGGCTGATCGATTTATGCGTGGTGCCGCAGATGTATTCGGCGCGGCGGTTCAATATGGATTTATCGGCCTTTCCGATTTGCCGCAGGATCGAGGGCGCAGCAATGAAACACCCTGCTTTCCTGAAAGCCTGCCCGGAGGTGCAACCGGATGCGCCAGCGGATCTGGTCCCGATCCATGGTATTGATTTTAAATGTTAATTTGATGAAAAGCGAAATGATTATTAATTTGACATATTAATTTTATGATGTTAATTTCCAGTATGCCAGGCAAAAATCAAACTTTAACGAAAACAGCGAACAGGGTTTCCATCGCCTTTTGCAACCCTGTGAATCTCGGATTGTTTTCTCCGGCTGCCTTACAGGAGGCGGAGAAAATCATTCTTGGCGAAAGCGCGGTGTTCCATTTCGATTTGAATGGAAAACTGACACAAAGGCGGGCTACGGATGAGGTTCCTTTCGATTTACAAAAGCTTGCTGATTCCGAAGGATTCAGCCCGAGCCTTTTAGATATGATGGACGTAGAAGAATCAGAAATCAAAGATTTCAGAGCCGATTATACAAAGGAACAAGCAAATTTTGCCATTTGTGCAATCGCTTTGGCGCTTTATCACTTGTCGGAGCTGGATAGCCGTCCTCTTGAAGATTTAGTATCGGTTGAGGTAACGTCCCGGAATTCCCTTTTTGACCATGTTTTTGGATTGGGCCGCAGCCTCGATTTAGGGCCCATGCCTTCTCTGGAAACAGATGCAAACATTGAAGCAGAGAGAAAAGAAAAACAGATAAACTATTTAATGGAAGATTTACAGACTAACCTAGAGCAGACGGAATCCTTACTGCGTCAAGATCCTGACGCGGACACCAACCGGGAGCGATTCAAGTCCTGCCTTCTTGCTGGCGGTGAAACGTTAAAATATCTGGATGCAGACCGCCTTATCCGGTTTCATAATATTTTTCCGGATGCGGTCAATTTTGCGTTGGCAAAGGACAACCAGTTTTTACTTCAAAATTGTGGCGTCACTGAAACAGTTGTACAACCAGTAGCCTTTATCAATAGCGTATGGCGTCATCTTACCGGCAGGATCACGGCAATATTCGATCCTGGCGATCTGGAAAAAATAAGAGCCGCAATCAAAGCTCAAAATACTAATCCTCATGCCTCTCCTGTTCATTTGCATGCGGCACAGCACAGGCCGGGATAATTTCACTGTTTGCAGCACAGCAATAATTGGTTTTTGCAGGTAGCGCCAGTCGGTGTACTCTCCCTGGTAGACACAAGGGAGATTTATTATGAGCGCAGAAGCGATCGGCAATCCATTGGGCCATGGCGAGAGTACGGATTACACGCCGTATATTATCGATCAGGGCTGGAAAAATTATACATCGGAAAACCATGACGTCTGGAAGACGCTGTATCAGCGGCAGAGGGAAATTTTGCCGGGCCGTGCCTGCAATGAATTTCTGAAGAACATGGATGCATTGGGGATCGATGACAAGAAAATCCCCGATTTCCGTGATCTAAGTAAAACACTAAAAAGCATGACCGGCTGGGAAGTGGTGGCGGTGCCGGGGCTGATTCCCGACCTGCCGTTTTTTCAGCTGCTGGCCGATCGCAAGTTTCCGTCCGGCCATTTCATCCGCCGTCGCGACCAGCTGGATTATATCCAGGAGCCGGACGTGTTTCACGATGTGTTCGGCCATGTGCCGCTGCTGGCCGATCCTGTTTTCGCCGATTATCTGGCGGCGTACGGCCAGGGCGGTTTGCGCGCGCACGGGCTTGGCACCATTGCCAACCTCGCGCGGCTGTACTGGTACACGGTCGAGTTCGGCCTGATCGACACGGCCGAAGGTTTACGGATATACGGCGCGGGCATCCTGTCCTCGCCGGGGGAAAGCGTGTTCAGCCTCGAAGACCCGTCACCCAACCGGATCGGCTTCGACCTGAAGCGCGTCATGCAAACCGGTTATCGCGTTGACGATTACCAGCAGACCTATTTCGTCATCGACAGCTTCAAGCAGCTGTTCGATGAAACCTATCAGGATTTCGCGCCGCTATACGGCGAGCTGAAATCCGCGCAACGCGAATTCGGCCCGGCGGACACCACGCCGGATGACAGGCTGCTGCATAAGGGCACGCAGGCCTACGCAAAACGTAAAGCCGCAGGCGTTTAGAGCGAACTGGTCCTATTAATAACCATCGTCATCCCGGCGACCCGCAGTGTCCGCGCTTGCGCGGCGTGAAGCCGGGACCCATACACTGGCGCCTGTTTCACAAACGGCGAAAGATTTTCGCCCTGTGCATCCAGCGGATACAGTCTATGGGTCCCGGCTTTCGCCGGGATGACGACTGTGAACGGTCCAGCCGGAAGCGATCACGCTTCAAGCCGTTTCAAATTCCAGTCCGCCCTGTCCCCCCCAATCCTTGAAGGGGCAGGCTATTTTTTAAGGTCGATGACGATGCGGTTTCCGCTCGTTCCATCGGCCTGCATCAGCCTGTCCATCAGCACCTTGGTGGGGCCCTTCAGCTGGAGGACAAGGCGGGTGCCCTTGCCGTTTTCCAGCATTTCAGTGCCGTAGGACTTCAATGCGCCATTGCCTGTGAATGTTTGCGCGGGCGCGGCCTTCCAGGCCGAGTCCGTCAGTTCAACCACCAGCAAATGCTCGTCATTGTCGAGATCATAGCGATAGGCGGCCTTGCCGGAGAGATCCAGCACAAGGCGTGTCTTATCGGGATGATCACCCACCCGGACACCCGAAACGGCATTGGCCGCCGGAGCTGCTGGGGCAGCTGCGGGCGGCGGAATGGCCTGCTGAGTCGCGACGGCAACAGGGGGCGCCTGTTGCGGGGGCGATTCATGCGGTTCGGGTGGCGGCTGGGCCGTCGGTGCCGCTGCCTTCGGTATCACTTTAGGAATCTCAGGCGGCGGTTTTATCCCTTCCGTTTCGGCCAAAGCCGCTTGCTGCGGGGCTTGCAGCGGGGGCGGCGTGGCCTGCGGAAGGGCAGGGAGAGGCGCCAGTGTTTCCGCCGGGGCATTGGCGGGTTGGACTGGCGCGGGTGCTTCCGTCTGGGGCGGAAGAGGTTGCGTGGCCGGCGCTAACGCGTCCGCGGCCACAAAAGGGATGGGCGCCGGGAGCGGCGCAGGGGCGGAACCCGCAGAATCCTGCGGGTTTCCGGTGAGTGTATCAAGCTGGCTGATCAGCGTCTGCATATCCGCCTCGACAGAAACAAGGCGGGTGATGGAGGGCATGACAGCATCGAAATCATGCCGCAATTCGATGACGGCATTCTCCAGCCGCTTCACGCGCTGGAGCGGATCACTGACGTTATCTGCCAGCAATTCCTCGATTTTTATGCCATGGGGGGGGATATCCGGCATGCCGTTGGGCAGGGTCGCCTTGCCGCTCTGGCCCGGCAAAAGCGGCCTGTCCGTCGATCCGGGCGGGGCGGGGATATCGGGGCTGCTGCTGTACTGAATCGCGCCGGATGCGTTGGGTTCGGGGGTGCAGGCAGGCAAAGAAAGGGCGCACAGCGCCAACAGCGTGGCCTGCAAAATACATAACTTGAATCTCTTTTTGCCGGAGAATCCCGGCGTAGACGTCCAGAAGCTGGACATTAAGGAAGAATCCCAGAGATTTAGAAGTGCCCCGAGGCTGATTCGCCTCATCTACAAGGATACGTGCGAGGGGAGTCACTGGTCAACCGGGAACATGGAACCGATTCGCAGAATGCGTTTTGATGTGTTTGACTTTCTGGAAATTTAGGCGGTTTTTTAAAATTTTTACTGCAGAGGCGCAGAGGACGCAGAGTTAAAGCGCCGCAGGCTATTTTAAGTTTTTTAAACCACTGAGCGCACTGAGGACACTGAGATCTCAGTGCCTC
>JBGAQU010000025.1:0-30673 GCA_044220535.1 Alphaproteobacteria bacterium
CAGTTCCTGATGCGCCTGATGGGCAGCAGCCGCAGCTGACAAGATAGTCCTTTTCAAAAAGGCGGGCGGTGAAAATCGCCCGCCTTTTTTATTCACTTATTGCAATATTAAATCCGTAAAATTTTAGACAAAATCATCGCATACGCCTGTCCCCAGACGTTAAGGAATCTTGCGTGATTTCCATTATATACTTTAGTGTGGATGCACAACTTTGGGATGAAGACATGCCCCCTGAAAGTCCGTGGATTCTGCTTGCCGAGGCCAGCGCAGCGCTGGTGACCGAATATAAGACCATGCTGATCCCGCTGGGGTTTGACGTGCGCGCCGCCGAGACAGAGGCGGACATCCTGGCGCAATGCCGCAGTCAACCATCCCTTTTGATCCTCGACCTCGGCCTGCCGCAGAAGATGGATGGCCTCGCCGTGCTTGAGGCTCTGCGCCGCGAAGGCCTGATGCCGCGCACCATCGTGATGACCGGCAATGCCTCCGTCAACACCGCCGTGCGGGCGATGCAGCTGGGGGCGCGGGATTTCCTGATCAAGCCGTTCAGCGCGGCGCGGCTGCTGCAGGCGGTAAAAACCGAGCTGGACCGGCCGGAGAATGAGACCATGCCGCCGGACCTGGCCGGCGCGATGCCGGGCCGCCATGCGGAACCCGACCACGCCGCGTCAACCCCATTGACTCCCAGCCAGCCGCGCATACGCTCCGGCTTTATCGGCACGTCGCCGATCATGCAGGCGGTGTACACACAGATCGAACACGCGGCGCGCAGTCAGGCGACCGTGTTTATCACCGGCGAGTCCGGAACAGGCAAGGAAGTGTGCGCCCGCGCGATTCATGATTTAAGCAGCCGCGCCGGGAAACCGTTTATCCCCATCAACTGCGCGGCCATTCCGCGCGATCTGATGGAATCCGAATTGTTCGGCCATGTGAAGGGCGCGTTCACCGGCGCCGTCTCCGACCGTGACGGGGCGGCCACGCTCGCCAATGGCGGGACGCTGTTCCTGGACGAGATCGCCGAGATGACGCTGGCCATGCAGACGAAATTGCTGCGCTTCCTGCAGGATCTCGCCTTTATGAAGGTGGGCGGCAGCAAGCTGGAGCGCACGGATATCCGCATCGTCTGCGCCACCAACCGCGATCCGCTGATGGAAATCCGCAACGCGAATTTTCGGGAGGATCTGTTTTATCGCCTGTATGTCGTGCCGATCCATATGCCGCCTTTGCGCGACCGCGGCGACGATATCACGGATATTGCGCTGGGCCTCCTTAACCGCTACGCCACGGAAGAAGGCAAGCAGTTCACCGGGTTCGCGACCGACGCAGAACATGCGCTGCGCCATTATGCGTGGCCGGGCAATATCCGCCAACTGCAAAACGTAATCCGTCACGCGGTGGTAATGCATGAATCCGGCACTATCACGGCACGTATGCTGCCCGCCACACTTCTGCACACGCGGCAGCAGGCGGCAAACGGCACCGCCAACGGCTTTCCCAGCGAAGTGCGGCCCGACAAAACCAGCACCGTGATCCGTCCCCTGGCGGAGGTGGAGCGCGAGGTGATCGAGCAGGCTATCGCCCTGTATGGCGGCAATATCGCGCGGGCGGCTACAGCGCTGGGCGTTTCGCCATCAACGATTTACCGGAAGAAGGCGGCATGGGAGGCAGGGGTAAGTGCGGGGTATCAAGGAGAGAATTTAGAAAACGTGGTTTCATTCGGACATTCTGAATTCTAATTTTTATTCCCGGCCTTATCTTCATAATTGTTGCCTATATGAACGCCCTGATCCATATACCGGCCGATTTTTTGCGCGAGGATACCGGGTTCAAACGGTTTTGGAATGAAATCATCCATGCCCGCATCGAAGCATCGATCCTTATCCTGTTCGCGGACATGCGCGGTCATGGCCACGATCGGGGTTCGGGGAAGGTTCTTTTCCTTTTCCAGAGCACGAATGCGGCGCGTGGCCTGCAGCCCGTCCAGTTCGTTCATCTGCACATCCATCAGGATGACATCATAGTATCCGTTCACAAATTTGCGCACGGCATCCAGGCCGTTTTTGGCCACTTCATATTCATATCCAAAATGTTCCAGCATGGAGACCGCGACCAGAACATTGGGTTCATAATCTTCCACCAGAAGGACATTTTTCTTTAGTTTTTCCTGCCCCGGCGCGGTTCTGGCAGAGAAGCTTTCAACATTGGAAGAACGGCCTGTGTCTTTCAGCGGAATGGTTACATTGAATGTCGTGCCGATACCCGGCTGGCTTTCAATTCCTATCGTGCCTTCCATTTTTTCGACGCAGGCCTTCGTGATAGCAAGGCCTAAGCCGGAGCCGCCGAACCGTCTTGTTATCGATGAGTCTGCCTGGGTGAATTTTTCAAAGACCAAACCCAGTTTTTCTTCGGGAATGCCGATGCCTGTATCGCTGACCTTAAAATTGATCAGCGTTCTGCCATCTGTATCCTTACCATTTTCCTGGATATCCAGCTGACCGACCCTTATCGGTGAATTTCATCGCGTTGGACAACAGATTCATCAGCACCTGATGGATACGCAGCGGGTCGCCCATATAATACCGGTGAGGTCGCTCTTACAGTTTACGAAAAATCGGAGGGATTTTTCCTGTGCCCTGACGTTCATCAGGCTGATTACTTTTTCAACCTGTTCCGCCAAGTCAAATTCAACGTTTTCAATCTGGAAGGAGTCCGCCTCGATTTTGGCAAAATCCAGTAAATCATTGATCAGGTCCATCAGGTGATCCGCACTGGTCTTCAGCGTATCGAGATATTTAGCCGCCTGGGGCGGCATATTCGAAAGAGATTTCAGGATATGGGCCAGACCGATCACCGCATTCATCGGCGTGCGCAGTTCATGGCTCATATTTGCAAGAAATTCATCTTTTTTCTGGCTTGTTTCTTTTAGCGCTTCTTCGGCCTTTATGCGATCACTGATGTCCCGCGATACTTTGGATGCGCCTACAATCTTCCCAGTGCTGTCACGGATTGGGGAAACCGTAAGAGAGACGGGGATCAAATGCCCCAGCTTATGGCGGCGCATCGTTTCAAAATGGTCAACGCGGTTGCCGGACTTGAGTGTTTTGATGATCTTGTCTTCTTCGTCCAGTCTTTCTGGCGGGATGAGAAGGGTCACATGCTTGCCAATTACTTCAACCGCGGTATAGCCGAAAATGCGTTCCGCCGATTTATTCCAGGACGTGATAAACCCGCTCAGATCTTTACTGATAATAGCGTCATCGGATGATTCAATAATAGCCCCTAGATAGGCGCTGGCTTTTTGGGCATCTTTTTCCCCTGTAATATCGCGTGCCACTTTTGATGCGCCGGTGATATTGTTTTCACCGTCTTTTATAGGGGATATCGCGGCAGAAATTATAACCGCATTACCGTCTTTGTGGCGGCGCACTGTTTCGAAATGATCAATCTTGTTCCCTTTACGGATCTGGTCGATGATGTAATCTTCCTCATGCAGTTTTTCCGGCGGGATAATGATGCTGATATGTTTTCCAACCGCCTCAGCCGCCGTAAACCCAAAAATCCGCTCAGCGCCTGGATTCCATGATGTGATATTGCCGTGCAGATCCTTGCTGACAATCGCGTCATCCGATGACGTGATGATGGAGGCCAGCAGAGAGGTCTTTATGCCCACATCGCGCAGCGCTTCTTCGCTTACTTTTCGTTCGGTAACGTCACGCGTCGTTCCGGCGATGGCTTCAACCTCGCCTTTGGAATCAAAAATAGGGGTGAAAATATAATCATAAATTTTCCTGCCATTGGTTCCGGCGAAAGGCACTTCGCCCCGAATCGGCTTTTTTGTTTTTATGACCTCGGCGATTTCCCGGTCGTGCATTGCGGCATGCCAGGGCTCATATCCCAGTTCAAGGCAGTTTTTACCGATGGCGTCATCCCAGCTTCGGCCCCACATATTTAACAAGGCTTGGTTGGCATATTTAAACCGGCCCTGCAGATCAAAAATATAAACAAGATCGGGGGTATTGGAAAGGACGGCCTGATACAGGCGTAACTGTCGCTGTAAACTTTTATTTTTCATAGTGTTCATCCTGATCCTCTATTTTTACTAACGCCGGACGGCAGGACTTTTGTCCATAAATATTTTGGTTTTCGACCGTGCAAACAATTAATCCCTGATCGAAGAACTATGCGGAGAGGGATAGCTCTCAGTTTGCGCTTCTGTACTCTTTCCTTGCTTAATAATAAGAAATAAAATTACTCATCTAAATGGCCTTTTCCATCGGCCATTTTAATCGCTTCGATAAGCAGTCTTGTAGACTGCGCCCCGAACATGACATAGCTACTCGGTCGAGTCTGTGTAGCAACCCGCAATATGGTTGTGTTCTTACCGCCTTTTGAAGAAGATAAAAAATGGGCTATGAACCGTCTAAAAACCTGTACCCAATGCCGGTTTCTGTAAAAATATAACGCGGTTTCAGCGGGTCATCGCCCAGTTTCTGGCGGAGATGCTGCACATAAATCCGCAGGTAGTGGCCGTTATCTTGGAAGGTCTTGCCCCATATTTCCTGTAAGAGCTGTTTATTGGTAACGACCTTTCCTGCGTGGCGGGCCAGAAGGATGAGGAGTTTGTATTCCTTTGGCGTCAGTTTTATATCCGCGCCGTCCAGCGTCACGCGGCGGGCATCCATGTCGATGGTAAGGGGGCCGGATTGAAAGACGGGGCTGGGGGCCGCCGCCGATTGCCGCGCATGGCGCAGGGCGACTTTCAGGCGGGCCAGCAATTCGCCCGCGCCGAAGGGTTTGGTCAGGTAATCGTCCGCGCCGCTGTCCAGCGCCGTGATCTTATCCTGTTCCTGCCCGCGCGCGGACAGGACAATGATGGGAATGGCCGTCCATTCGCGGACAGATTTGATGATGTCCAGCCCGTCCATGTCCGGCAGGCCGAGATCGAGGATCACGGCTTCGGGATTATGCGCCGTGATCAGTTTCATTCCATCCTTGCCGGTTTCCGCGAACAGGGGGCGATAGTCATGCGCCGTCAGCACCGCTTTCAGGAATTTGCGGATTTCCGGTTCGTCTTCAATCACCAGAATAGGCGTATCGGTCGTCTCTGTCATTCGTCCCCTAAGTCTTCCGGATTTATACCCTGCGCGACCGGCAGGGTGAAGTGGAAGCATGCGCCGCGCTTGTTCTCCGCCCAGATCGCCCCGCCATGCGCTTTGATGATGGCGCTGCAGATGGACAGGCCGAGGCCCGTGCCTTTCGATGATATTTTATTGCCGATTGTATAGAATTTATCGAAGATCGCCTTTTCCGCGCCGGGCGGGATGCCGGGGCCGTTATCGGCCACGCTGATCTGTATATGGTCGCCCTTGCGCTGCGCGGTGATATCGATACGGCTTCCGGCTGGCGTGTATTTTGCGGCGTTTTCCAGCAGATTGGTGAATACCTGTTCGATCAGGATCGGATCGATCATCGCCATGGGCAGGCCGTCCGCAATATCAACATGCACGTCATGACCGGACAGACCATCGCGCATGCCTGTCAGCACCGAACCGATCAGTTCGTCGATGAAATACGGCTGCTGTTTGGGCTTAATACCGCCCGCCTCAAGGCTTGTGACGTCCAGAAGATTGGTGACAAGCCGCGACAGCCGTCCGGCTTCATGATGGATAGACCGGCTTAAATCGCGCAAAGTTTCGCGGCTCATGCGCCCGTCATCGTCCAGGATGATGCTCGACGCGCCGGTGATAGAGGCCAAAGGCGTCCGCAAATCATGGCTGACAGACGACAAAAGCGCGCTGCGCATTCTTTCCCGCTCCGCCTCAATACGGGATTGCTCCGCCGTTTCCGCCGCGCGGATGCGTTCAAGCGACGATGTCAGCAGGCTGGCGAAGGTTTCAAACAGCGCCATCTCGTCCGGATCGAAAATACGGTCCTTCACCTTGGGCAAAAGCCCCAGAACGCCGATCGTATGATGGGCAGCTGTCAAGGGAAGATAGAAGACCGACGACCCCGGCATCGTGTTGGTGCCCTGGCCTGCCATGTTGTGGTTGGCATAGACCCATTGGATAATGCTGCTTTCCTTGACGGGATCGACATGCTCCATCGTCCCCGCCACACGCTCCAGATGGCCGTCCGCGCCGCGCAGCCAGATCGCGGCGTCGGCCTGCGCCAGGTCGCCGATATGACGGGCGGCAATCGTGGAAATATCCTTGCGCGTCCGCGCCGTGGCCAGATCGCGCGTCATCTGGTACAGCATCCGCGCCTCCGCCTCCCGCTTGCGGGAAAATATCGCCTGCAGGCGCAGGCGTGATGCATAGGACGTAATGACCATGCTGGTCACCAGCATGACGGCCAGCGTCATCCAGTATGACCGGTCATAAATCTGCAGCGTGTATAAAGGCGGCACAAAGAAAAAGTTGAAACACGCCGTGCTGAGAAGCGCGTAAAGAATGGCCGGTCCGCGCCCGAAATTGGCCGCGACGATCACGTTGCCGATCAGGTAAATCAACGCCTGGTCGCTGGGCTGCAGAATTGAGTCCAGCGCAACGCCCGCCAGCGTGCACAGCGCCATGGCCAGAAGCGACCAGCCATACAGGGTCGGTTTGAATTTTTCCAGCATCCCCTTCAAGGCGACCGGCGGCGGCTTTACCTGTGACGCACGGCCAACAATCACATAAACGTCGATTTCATTCTGGAGATGCACCAGCCGGTCGGCCAGGGAATTGCGGCTGAATTTGTTCCACAACGATGTTTTTGACTTCCCAACAACGATCTTGGTTGCGCTGTGCGCCCGCGCATGGGCCAGGATTTCATCGGCTGCATTATGCCCCTGGATCACCAGCGTCTTGCCGCCCAGCCGTTCCGCCAGGCGCAGGAAGGATTGCACACGTTCCCGTTCCTGTTCGTTCATGGTGTTGTCTTCGATATACAGCGCCGTCCACGGCGCTTTCAGGGATGCCGCCATGCGCCGCGCCGACCGCACGACCTTGGCGGAAATCGGGTCGGCATTGATGCAGGCGATGATTTTCTCGGCAATCGGCGGGCCGCTTTCCAGCCCTTCGCGTTCATGATACGCGCCCAGTTGCGCGTCCACGCGGTCAGCGGTGCGGCGCAGGGCGATTTCGCGCAAGGTGATCAGGTTGGCCTTTTTAAAGAAATTATCGGCGGCGCGTGTATTCGCGCCCTCAGCCAGATAGATTTTTCCTTCTTTCAGCCGTTTCAGGATTTCATCGGCGGGCAGGTCGATCAGTTCGATATCGTCCGCCGTGTCGAATACAAGATCAGGCACGGTTTCCTTGACCCAGATGCCCGTCGCCTCCGCCACCACGTCGCTCAAAGATTCCAGATGCTGGACGTTCAGGGTTGTGTAGACATCGATCCCCGCGCTGCGCAGTTCATCCATATCCTGCCAGCGTTTCGGATGGCGGGAACCGGGCGCGTTGGTATGGGCCAGTTCGTCGAGCAGGAGAATAGCGGGCCTGCGGGTCAGCGCCGCATCCAGGTCAAATTCTTTCACCGTCACGCCGCGATGGTTGATCTCTTTCAACGGCAGGACGGGAATGCCCTGCAAAAGGCGCTGGGTCTCCGCGCGGCCATGCGTTTCAACCACGCCCGCCACCACATCGACGCCGTCCTTCATGCGCGCATGGGCTTCTTCCAGCATCGCATAGGTTTTCCCTGCGCCTGCCACACTGCCGAAAAAGATTTTAACCTCACCGCGCCGGGCGCGGTGCTCCTCCGCATGGATGCGGGACAGAAGCAGATCGGGATCGGGCCGGTTGTCGCTGGTGTTCAATCAAATCTTTCCGTCGAGCGCGAGGTTCAGCATCAGGACATTAACAATGGGTTCTCCCAGTATGCCGAACTGACGGTCTTCCGTAAATTCTGCGACCATTTGCCGCACCTGATTTTCATCTATCCCGCGCGTCCTTGCAACACGGGCAATCTGGTATGCAGCGGCCTCCGGGCTGATATGCGGGTCAAGACCGCTGCCCGACGCCGTCACCAGATCAACCGGAACCGGCTTTGTATTCGCAGGATCGGCGGCTTTCAGCGCCTCTATCCGTGCCTTGATGGTATGCAGCAAAGCGGGATTGGCTGCACCGTAATTGCTGCCCGATGACGCAGCCGCATTATAAGGGTATGGCGCGGTGGCGGACAGGCGGCCCCAGAAATATTTCGGGTTGTTGAAATTCTGGCCGATCAGGGCAGAACCTAAAACCTCGCCCTTCACTGCGACCATGCTGCCTTCGGCCTGTTTCGGGAAGATGCCCCGGATCAGCAGGGTTGAAACACCCGGATAGACAAAGCCCAGCAGAACGGTCAGCAGGACGGTCATCATCAGCGCAGGACGGAACAGTTCGGTCAGCATGTCAGGCCACTCCCATCATTGTCAGCACCATATCAATCGCCTTGATGCCCGCGAACGGCACGGTCACGCCGCCAATGCCGTACACCATGATGTTCCGGCGCAGCAAAGCGGGCGCGCCGACCGGGCGGTATTTCACCCCTTTCAGCGCCAGCGGCACCAGGAAGATGATGACCAGCGCGTTGAAGATCACGGCGGACAGAATGGCGCTTAAAGGCGAAGTCAGGCCCATGACGTTCAGGGACATCATCATCGGATAGGTTGAAACGAACGCTGCCGGGATGATGGCGAAGAATTTCGCCAGATCGTTGGCGATGCTGAATGTGGTCAGCGCGCCGCGCGTCATCAGAAGCTGCTTGCCGATCTCCACAATCTCGATCAGCTTGGTGGGATCGGAATCGAGATCGACCATATTGCCCGCTTCCTTGGCGGCCTGCGTGCCGGTGTTCATGGATACGGCGACATCGGCCTGCGCCAGCGCGGGCGCATCGTTGGTGCCGTCGCCCACCATGGCGACCAGTTCCCCGCCTTCCTGCATCCTGCGAATGTATTTCAGCTTGGTTTCGGGCGTCGCCTGGGCGATAAAATCGTCCACGCCCGCCTCCGCCGCGATGGCGCCCGCCGTCAACGGATTGTCGCCCGTCACCATCACGCTTTTGATCCCCATGCGGCGCAGTTCGGCCAGGCGTTCCTTGATCCCCGCCTTCACCACGTCTTTCAGGTGGACGACGCCCAGAACGTCCATACCGTCCGAGACGATCAGCGGCGTCCCGCCCTGCCGGGCGATCAATTCCACCTGCTTCTCCACATCCGCAGGCACCGCGCCGCCCATCTTGCCGACAATGGATGCAATCGCATCGCCCGCGCCTTTCAGGATTTTATTACCCCTGATCTCCGCGCCGCTGACCCGCGTTTCCGCCGCAAAGGGAATGAACGCGCCGCCCAGATCGGCCCAGTTTTTTTCCTTCACATGATATTTGTTCCGCGCCAGCGCCACGATGCTTTTGCCCTCCGGCGTTTCATCGGCCAAAGACGACAATTCGGCGGCTTCGGCCAGGCGGTCGATTCCGACGCCATGCGCCGGATAGAAGGTGACGGCCTGCCGGTTGCCATGGGTGATGGTGCCGGTCTTGTCGAGCAGAAGCACATTGACATCCCCCGCTGCCTCCACTGCGCGGCCTGACGTGGCGATAACGTTTCGCTGCACCAAACGGCTCATCCCCGCAATGCCGATGGCGGACAGCAACCCGCCAATCGTCGTCGGGGCCAGGCAGACCAGCAGGGCGATCAGCACGGTCATGCTGACGGCTGTTCCCTGACCAGCTTTCTCAACGCTGTAGAGTGAAAACGGCAGAAGAGTTGTGCAGACCATCAGGAAGATGATCGTCATGGCGGCCAACAGGATGCTGAGGGCGATTTCGTTCGGCGTCTTTTGCCGCTTCGCGCCTTCAACAAGGCCGATCATTTTATCGAGGAAGCTTTCACCGGGATTGGCGGTGATCCGCACGACGATCCAGTCGGACAAAACACGCGTGCCGCCCGTCACGGCGTCGCGGTCGCCGCCGCTTTCACGGATGACAGGGGCCGATTCGCCCGTGATCGCGCTTTCATCGACCGACGCGATGCCTTCAATCACCTGTCCGTCGCCGGGGACGAAATCGCCTGCCTCGACCAGAACAATATCGCCCTTGCGCAGGGCATGGGCCGATTTCTGTTCAAAGACATTGCGGTTGCGGGGATCGGCCAGTTTCTTCGCCATGACATCCCGGCGGGATTTTTTCAGCGTCTCCGCCTGCGCCCTGCCTTTGCCTTCGGCAATCGCCTCCGCGAAATTCGCGAACAGCACGGTAAACCATAGCCAGAACGCCACCCAGCCGATAAACCATGACGGTTCGCCGCCATGCGCGCGCATATTGGCAAAAAACAGCACCGTCGTGATGATCGACCCGACAAAGACGACGAACATCACAGGGTTGCGCGCCTGGTATTTCGGCGTCAGCCGCCGGAAGGAAAACAGGATGGCGTTCATCAGCGTTTTACCGTTCAGAAAATGCGTCTTGGCCTCGGTCATGATCAGAATGCCTTTGTTAGACTGAAGACGAAGCGCCCTTCGCATAAATCGTTGGCGCATTCGGAATCGTCAAGATTTGTGCCGATATACTGGGCCTTCGCGGTAAAGCCGTTAAGAGTATATGTCGGGCCAATGCCATAGTCTGTATAATCCGGCGTGCCGAAATCGGCGTTCTTCTCGATCCATTGACGCGATACCCAGCCGTCGAGCGCGAACTCGCCAGGAATGCCGAAGGTCACGGGCGATGGAACATGCGCGGCCAGGCGCGGATACCAGCCGTCGCCGGAACTGGCAAAATAATCCGGTGAGTAGTTGAGCGTTCCTGTCAGCGTCGCCATGCCGAAATCATATCCAGCCAGCCCGTACACCTCGTTGTAATTGAAATCGGCATCGCTGTTCTGGCCAGGATAGGTGTAACGGATCAATCCGGCCTCCAGCGTCAGCTTGTCGAATGTTTTTGTATAGGCTGCATAGAGATCGAATTCGGCGCTGTCATCCGCGTTATCGTTGAAATCGATATTCGATCCCCATACGCCGAATTTAAGGCCGTTATCGAACAGGAAATCGATATTGCCCTGGATGGCCGGGTTGTTCTGCGTCTGTGAAATGCTGCGGAACATGTAATCGGATGCAAACCCCACCGTCCCCGCAAAATGGCCCGGCAACAAAGACGGCACATCATCCTCCGCCCATGCGGGCGCGGCGGACAAAACGGCAACAGACATAAGAAGAGCGATCTTTTTCATCGGATTATTTCCCTGCAAGGTTCATAAGGTTGAAATGTTCGGCGACCGGTCCCAGCGCCAGCGCCGGAACGAAGGTCAGCAAGGCCACCATCAGCACGGTCGCGACCAGCACGCCGATAAATAAAGGCGTATGGGTCGGCAGCGTGCCCGCCGATGGTGGCACGGTGTTCTTGGCAGCCAGCGATCCGGCCAGCGCCAGAACAGCGATGATAATCACAAACCGCCCGAACAGCATGCACAGGCCGAGCGCCGTGTTATAGAACATGGTATTGGCCGACAGCCCGCCAAAGGCGCTGCCATTGTTGTTGGCGGCGGAACTGAACGCGTAGAGGATTTCGGAGAAAGCCTGCGCCCCCGGATTGAACGCGCCCGCCTTGCCCGCCGCGATCACTACGCCGATGGCCGCGCCGACCAAGGTGAACATCGGCGATGACAGCATGCCGATGGACGCCATCTTGATCTCAAACGCATTGATCTTCTTGCCGAGATATTCCGGCGTCCGCCCGACCATCAGCCCGGCGATAAACACGGTGATGATCACATAGACCAGCATGCCATACAGCCCCGACCCGACGCCGCCGAAGATGACCTCGCCTGACTGGATCAGCAGCAGCGGGATCAGCCCGCCCAAAGGCGTGAAGGAATCATGCATGGCGTTGACCGAGCCGTTGGAGGCGGCAGTCGTCACGGTCGCCCAGATGCCGGAATTGACGACGCCGAACCGCGCCTCTTTCCCCTCCATATTGCCCGCCGCCTGGTCGATGCCGAGCGCGGTAAACAAAGGATTGCCATTGGCTTCAAACTGGACGCACAGAACCAGAAGCGGCACCATAATCACCGTCATGGCGATCAGCAGCGACCAGCCTTGCCTTTTATCACCGACCATGCTGCCGAACATGCAGCACAAAGCAGCGGGGATCAGCAGGATGGCGATCATCTCCAGAAAGTTGCTGAACGGCGTCGGGTTTTCAAACGGATGCGCGGAATTGACGTTAAAGAAACCGCCGCCATTGGTGCCCAGCTGCTTGATCGCGATCTGCGATGCGGCAGGGCCGACGGCAATCACCTGCTCCGTCACCGGCTTTTTATCCGCATCGGCGGTGGCTTCCACCAACGGCGCATGGATATAAGGCTTGAAGCTTTGCACCACGCCCTGTGACGCCAGCAACAAAGCGAGCACGATTGACAGCGGCAGCAGGATATACAGGATGCCGCGCACCGTATCGACCCAGAAATTGCCGATCGTGTCGGCCTTCTTGCGCACAAACCCGCGGATCAGCGCGACGGCAACCGCCATGCCGACGGCGGCGGACACAAAATTCTGCACGGTCAGCCCCGCCATCTGGCTGAAATAACTCATGGTGCTTTCGCCGCCATAAGACTGCCAGTTGGTGTTGGTGATAAAACTCGCCGCTGTGTTAAACGCCAGATGCGGCGACAGCCCCGCCATCTCCGCCGGGTTCAGGCCCAGCACGCCCTGCAGCCGCAGAATCGCATATAAAACCGCCATACCGGCCAGGCTGAACGCAATGACCGCCATCGCATACAGCTTCCAGCCCATTTCCTTCTGCGGATCGATGCCGGACAGGCGATACAGCCCGCGTTCCAGCCAGCCCAGCACAGGCGTCAGGATCACGCGCCTGCCCTCATACACCCTCGCCATATATCCGCCCAGCGGCGCGGCGCAGCCCAGCAGCACGGCCATATACAAAACAATCTGCAGCCAGTCATTTCCAGTCATGGGAATATTTCCGGTTTCAGCATGGCGACCAGCAGATAGACCAGCAGCCCCGCCGCGACCAACGCGCCTATGGCATAAAGAACCGTCATCTCACGCCTCCATCAACCGGCCGCAAAACGCAGCCAGGCCCGCCATAAGGGCAAAAAAGCCAAGGGTGACGATCAGGAACACAAAATCCATGGAAACCTTCCAACAGGGACCAATACTCCCTATTGTCGCGCCGTAAGCGGCATGAAAGGTGTCAAGATTTTGAAGGAAGGTGTAAAAAAGGCGTAAAGATTGATGACCTCAAGCGCGGACTAGGACATGTTTGACGATTTCACTGTTAATAAAAATCAATTTTCCATTATTGCCTGCTTAAATTTCCGGTGCAAATCCAGTGTAAACTGGCCACATGTAAAAAAGTCGGCGAGCGAAAAAACGACAAAAAATGCTCCATTAGAACTATGGAATCCCTCTTCGTATCTTAGAGTCTGATGTACCAGCTTATTTGAGAGACCTGAGCAGAGGGCATAGGACGACCCTCGCTTGCGGGCCTTTGACATCGCAAATGTTCCCTCGTGTCAAAGTTGGTGGCTACTTAATGACAATCGGGATAGATCGCCAATGATCCCGCTTCCACCTTTCGGACTGCGGTTGGGTCTATGATCATGCGCCATGGTAAACCCAGTCAGTCTGCACGCCATCGTCTTAAAACCGTCCATGCACACTGTTCGAATTACGATGCGTAAGCTTCTAAACTAGAGACGAAGTCTTTCAGGGCTGGGCGTGAGATAAGGGTTTTCTTGCCTAATTTCAAAGCCTGAACGCGATTTTCGTTAATCAAGCGATATGCAACGCTTCTTCCAACGTTATCAGAACAATCCGATTGGTTTTCGTGAAAAGAAGTTAAAAGAAATAGAGGTAAAAAACTCCAAAGAGAAAAGTGCCGCCAAAGAAACAAATTAAACTCCATATTACAGCACTTTCAAAAAATGGCTTGATAAGCTTGTCCAAACGAACACAAGGAACTTGTCATGGACAAAGAACTTCTCACTATTCCTGAATTTTGCCAAGCGGCTATGCCCGGCCATTTTCTCCATGCCTCACTGTAACAGTTCTCTGGAACACGAGGAAGAAGAAGGATCTTCTTTATCAATAAGTTATTGAAGAATAAGAACGACTGAATGCGATGGCCCAATCTCTCTCGAATTTAAATCTTAACCCATTGAAATACACTAAATATAATAATTCTGTTTCGATTTTTGCCCCTAAATATGCCCCTATTCCTAAAATGTCACTGAAAAATTGTTAGTAATTTTGATGGACTGTGCAGAATACCCAAAACTAGGAATAAAAATTTTTAAGCTAAAGCTGCAAGGATATAATTATGAAGCAACAAATAGAAAGCTTGGAAAATTTAAACCTATGGCTTGAGGAATGCCAGAAGGAATATTACATCGCGAAGAAGCTTGATAAAAATATGTGCCATAACAACGAGGCGGTTGTGCTCATTTTAAAAAGCCTATTTGACGTTTTAGATTTTTGCAAAAAACAAGGCGTAGATTGCGAATGGATAGGCCTTAATTTGATAGCTGAGGTAAGAGAATTAAGTCAAACTATTATTAATCACGATTCGGATAATGCCACTAATTGCTTTATTGAAGGATTGATTTTATACGGTTCGCCTAAACGACAGGCTTACAAGGCTACGGCGCAGTGGATGGGATATAGCTACGAAAATATAAAGAAAAATCATGCTATTTGGAAAAGCCGTATGACTGATGATCTCGATTTTCTTGGTGAGAAAAGGCTTAGAAATTCTGTGACAAAATGGGCCGCGGCAGTTATTAATCATACTGATTTTATAGGTGAGTCTTTTCCCAAAGGGGACGGGCTTGAAAAAGCGGCGCAAGCATTTGAAAAGTTAAGAGCGTCCATTTTAGAAAATCAATGGAAAGATATGAAGGCAGACATGCCTTTGCAATTGAAAAAACCAGCCAAGTTAGCGTCTTAAATGTTTCCCAGAAAAACTAGGTATTCGTACGATTACCTAATGATTTAACTCACTATGCTCAGTACCGTGGTGAACGAGCGAATACTCGTCCTTGTTCATTCAAATAATCGGAGCATAAGATGCAGATGTCATTTTCCATTGATGAAGTCCAAGCCTCTACTGGCATTGGCAGGACAAAAATCTACCAGGCAATCAACTCTGGCCATCTGAAAGCCAGAAAAATAGGAAGACGCACGGTCGTTTTAAAAAACGATCTGGAAGCATTTCTATCAAATCTTCAATCGTATTGTCCTAAATCATAAAAAGGAGAAAAAATATGTTTCATAGAGACAGCGACAATAATGTATTGAAAACCGTGCAGGGTGAGGAATGGCGCGACCTGCTTATTAACCGCAGAATGGGCCAAATCGAGCCACACTCTTTAGCCAATATCATTACAATGCTTACTTATTCAAAGTGCTGGAAAGGAGTGTTTGTATTTAACCAGTTCTCAGGAGAGATTATGGTGCAACAATGCCCACCTTACATGAGCAAAAAAGACTTTTTGACCCGTCCCTTGTCTCACTTCGATGTCGTAATGACAACCAGCGTATTAGAATTCTTTGGCTTAACATCGACACCCACCAAAACTTTGGACGCTATCAAAGCAGTGGCCCATCAAATTGTAATTCATCCTGTGCGCGATTATTTTAATAGTCTGCGATGGGACGGAAAAAAGCGCATTGATTTCTGGTTACACAAATATTTGAAGGCATGCCAGCAACCCTCTGATTATCTCTCAGCCGTCGGCAGCAAATGGCTTATTGCGGGAGTCAGGCGTGTTTTTATCCCCGGTTGCAAGTTTGATACAATGCTAGTGTTGGAAGGCGCACAAGGCATCGGCAAGTCGAGAGCGTTGAGAACTATGGCGACTTTAGAAACTGATCAAAAATCAGACTACTTCACTGATGCATTGCGTTTTGAGAATATCGCACTCCCAAGTTCGATCATGGGTTTGCAAGGCAAGCTGATTATTGAATTTGCGGAACTCTCAGGTATGAATCGCAAAGAAATTGAGGCCGTTAAGGGTTGGATTACACTTCAAACGGATGAAATTCAGAAAAAATATGAAAACACTGTAACGAGACTTGAAAGACAATTTATTTTAGCTGGCACAACCAATGATGATACATATTTGCGCGATCCTACAGGGAATCGCAGATTCTTGCCTGTTCTATGCTCCGATAAGATTGACATTTCTGGTTTAGAGCGTGATCGGGAACAATTGTGGGCCGAGGCCGTTGTGCGTCACAAGGAAGGATATGAGTGCGTCACAAGGAAGGATATGACATCTATATCGAGCCACATTCATATGTTGCAAGACTAGCGGAACAAGAGCAGGAAAATCGCCTGATTGAAGATGCTTGGGCAGATAAAGTTATGACTTTTGTCGAGAAGATGAAAGAAGTAACAATGGATGACATTATGATGCACCTTTCAATCGACACAGCAAAGCGCGATGAAAATGTCATGCGACGGATTGGCAGGATTCTGCGCGCAGCAAAATGGGAGAGGAAACAGCGGCGGATCGAGGGATTACCCAAGAGAATCTGGTGTAATCCTAATATTTCGGAATAAAATTATTGTTACCAAGTTGCTGCTTTTATTCTTCGCTTGGCGCAGCCCTTGGAGGATAGGGGTAATTTTTACAATTTTCTGACGCATGTCGCATTGTAAATTCATGATGTGCACAATTTGCCCCTATGATAATTGACTGCAGGGTAAGGCGTATTTTGAAAACTAGACGTTTAATTCTTGCTTTGTCACTCATGAGTGAGGTGACATATATACTCCAATAAGATCAATGGATTGTAATGAATTTGATCCCCATATCAGTCTATAAGTCTCTTACTATTCTTTATTTTGTATTTTTTTTCAGGAAAAAAGGGGTAAGGATGGGTAAGGTATGCAATAAAATGAATTAAATCAAAATCTTGTATGATTTTATGCAGGTTTTTCAGGGGTAATGTTGGGGTAAGGAAAATGGCCGAAAGTGATAACCCCCTAGGCAGTAGCTGATGAGTATAATTTCTTATATTCAGGATACCTCGATAAATTTTTTAAGAAAATTTAAGTACACATTTCTAAAGTGTTATCTCGCAGTTCCTATATTTTAATCCATTGAAATTGAAAATTTTATCTTAGGCTGCGTGCCCTGCTCAAGCTTGGAACAAGCAGGTATTAGAAGCCCAACAATCAGCATGACAAAAAATATATCAACCTTTATATTATTGTACCTATTGGATAAATTTGCTGGCTTTATAAACATCAGATTTAGATGTCAGGAATGCCTTGCTATTCCAAGAAAAACCATTCGATTGAGTTGGTATTATCACGGGCTTAATATATGACAATATAGTGTTCGGCATGCAACAAGCTGCTCTAGAGCGTTTTTCAACTACAACTACTAAAGAACAGGCCTTAAATTTCGACTGGGACCTGATGGGTTACATTTATTTAATAAACGAACTGGCACCAATATTTTATTTGACGAAGTGATAATTCCAAAAAACTCAATGGTCGCAAGCTCCACGACAAATATCAATTGCGTTAACTAATGCATGTGACTTGTCATGTACACATTGTTATGCACCGAAACATAAAGCTAGATTAGATTTTTCTTTGTTAACTCATTGGCTAGTCACGCTTGATAAACATGGATGCATGGGAGTTGGCTTTGGTGGTGGTGAGCCCACTCTATACCCCAAGTTCTCTGATCTATGCGAATACGTTTCAAAAAAAACGAATCTAGCTGTAACAATGACTACGCATGCCCACAGAATAACTCCAATTTATCTGGAAAAATTACAAGGGAATTTAAATTTCATAAGAATCAGTATGGATGGGATTGGCACTACGTACGAAAAAATTAGAGGCAAGGCATTTGAAGAGCTTCTTGCGAAGATTTCCCTGGTTAGAAAATCTTTTCCATTTGGAATTAACTATGTTGTTAATACTGATACCATAAGACAACTAGATGAAGCTGTACGGGTTGCCGAGGATAAGGGTGCGTCAGAATTTTTATTACTACCTGAAGTAGCTCTTGGTAGAGGAAAGTGTATTAGTATTGAAGCACTTGAGTTTATGAAGAAGTGGATCAAGGATTATAGAGGAAGATTGCGATTATCAATTAGCGAAAGCCATGCAGAGGCGCTTCCTATCTGCCATCCTTTTAAGCATGATATAGGATTAAGGGCTTATGCTCATATTGATGCTAACGGGATATTGAAAAAAACATCTTTCGATAGAAAAGGAGTTTCTCTCAATAAAGAAAATATTATGGAAGCGCTAGAAACGTTAAGAAATCAAGAGAAAATGAAAGAAGCATTATGAAGATATGGAATGGATATGGTTCAGAACATTCGATGAATCTTGTTATGGTTGGGCATTTTAAAAGCGCTGTTGATGCAGATGCGGCCAAGGAGTTGATAGATAATTTAAAGGAGCGCTTAGACGGAAAAATTCGGGTTGGAGAGACTGGGCTTAGATACTCAGATGAAGTGATGGATGTACTGAGAGGGTTGGATTTTTATAATGTTTCACCTTTAGAACTTGAACAATTATTCTACGAACATCATTTAGATATTCAGGAAGATAAATTAATTCTAAAAACAGAAGAAAATGAAATTTCTACTTTTTTAAGGATTATGCTCGAAAAAGGTGCCAAGATTGAGATCTATTCTGCTCATGATTATCCCAACGAGCAGCATGGAAGAGGCAAATAACTTTGTCACTAGAATGGTCTTCTTTTAAAAATCTTCCTGGCAGTCCGCGCGACAATTTTGAAAATCTTTGTCGCGGCATCGTTCGCATTCATTGGGGGAAATTTGGTCATTTTCAAGCTTTGAAAAATCAGCCCGGTGTAGAGTTTCATCTTAAGCTTGATCAAAATTGTCCGGTGTTAGGAAATTCCGGTCGATGGTATGGTTGGCAATGCAAGATATTTGAAAAAACTTCTACTGAAGATTTAAAATCAGTCAGTAAAAAAGATATTGAAGATTCTCTTAAAAAAACGGTTAAGGCATTACCACATCTTACTGATTGGATTTTGTGGGTACCTTTTAACTTAAGTAAAAAGGATCAAGAATGGTTTTGGAGCCTGAAAAATCAATGTCCTTATAAATTACACCTTTGGACAGATGTAGAAGTCGATAACTATCTGTCAGACCCAGCTCTTTTGCTGCGGCAAGCGTATTTTGGTGAATTAATTATCACGCCAGAAACTCTCAGGAAACAACATGAAATATCTATTGCCCCAATAAAAGAAAGATGGATGCATCCCGTACATCAAGAGGTTGACGTTGAAAGAATATTAAGACGTATGTTAGGCGAGAAAAGCTCCTTGAACGATATTGTTGACCTGGGACAAAGGCTACAAAATGCAGCGAATGTAATTGAAAAATTCTCAATTGGCGTAGAAAAGCTAGATAAAGAACAAAAAATCTTTGCAGAAATTTGCAGTATTTTTTCTAAAGAACTTTTTCAATTTCATAGCCTACTCTCTAATGCAGATATAGATATTATTCAACAATGGCTTACGGAACGCCATGCTTTACTAGGAAATGACAGTCTAAGTTTTCCTGGGATGCTCCGCCGTCGAAATATAAGCTTAGCCCTAGAAGCAACAAATGCCTTAGATGACCTAAGACAGGCTCAAGTTCTGTTTGATGAAATAGCTGATTATTTAGAAATAGGAATGGTCGCCGTTCTTGCAGATGCTGGCGGTGGAAAAACGCACATGGCTGCCCAACTTACAGCCGAACAAGAGAATAGACCTGCTGGAATACTTTTACATGGTAGGAACTTTCGTAGAGGACAAAATCAGGATGACATTGCTCGCTATTTTTCTATCAATGGAACTCCTATAAATAGCATGGAGAAGTTGCTGGCATCCTTAGATGCGGCAGGCAAGCGTTCGCATTGCAGACTTCCGATTGTTATTGACGGTCTGAATGAAGCAGAAAACCCAAAGGAATGGAAAGATGTTCTGAACTCTATCAACGAGCTTATTAAAAATTATCCGAATGTATTGCTCATATGCACGTTAAGGACTGGCGAGCACAATCGTGATCATTGGCAACACACTCGGTATGATTCGGAAACAAGAGAATCATTTGCAGTACAAGCTCTCCCGGATAATCTTGAAATGCTGGAATGTCAGGGCTTTGGTGACGACTTATACCCGGCGCTAAAAAAATATTTTAAATATTATAAAATTCACTGTGAGCAAGGCACAGAAATTCCAGGAGAGTTCCTAAATCATCCGTTAAATTTAAGAATCTTCTGTGAGATCATAAATCATAAAAAATTAGAAGTAATCCATGTAGACTATATTCCTGCAACGCTTTCTTATTTGTTTGATGAGTATATCCGTAATGCGTGCGACCGAATTTCTAGGTTAAAAAATGTACCTTATACATTACAAGAAATAAGCGATGCTTTATATGAGTTAGGAATAATTCTATGGGAAAAAAATGATAGAGAAGTTTCCGATAAAGATTTTATAGGAAAAATTCATCCAACAGATCGCGATTGGAATCAAAATGTTGTAAATCTTCTTGCTCAAGAAGGAATTGTTTTTAGAAACCCTGGAGCAATGCCGGGGACTTATGTGATAACTCCTGTTTATGATGCCTTAGGCGGACACATAATAGCAGCGTCGCTTCTAAAAAGGGAGACGAGGGATAGAGAGTTTAATTGGCTTGTGCAAGCTTTCTCAGGTGGACGATTTAGCGGCGAAAACAGCCATGCTCTGTCTAATGATATTTTTAAATCTCTTGTCGCACTTACACCAAATCGCATGTATGGAGAGCAGCTTTGGAAAAAGGTACCAGATCAATATAAAGCAACCGCTTTGATTTTTACTATGGACTTAGATCCTAAGTACATAGACCAAGATACTGTTAATCAATTAACCATTTTAATTGAATCCAAAGACTATAGGCATAGAATATTTGAGCGCTTATGGATGACCAAAGGAGCTACAGATCATCCATTAAATGCAGAATTCCTAGATAAAATTTTGCGTAACATGCAAGTTGATCAGCGTGACTTAACTTGGACTGAATGGATACGTCGAGATCATGATATATCTAAAGGGAAGATCGAAAGCGCCCTGTCTAATTTAGAATCTAAATGGAAAGAAAATTTTACTTCACGTACGGCTTCGGATTTTTTACGCGCAAAAGCTTTTTCATGGATCCTTACAAGCACGTCTCATCCATTACGTAATGCGGCAACGAAGACCCTGTATTGGTTTGGCAGAGGGAGTCCTGAAGCTCTTTTTGACCTAACTATTAAATCACTTTCAATAAACGATCCCTACGTTTCTGAAAGATTGTTAGCTGCCAGCTATGGCGTATCAGTGTCGCTTTGCAATAGGTTTGATAGAAATGCATCATTCGTAAATGGAGTTTTAACAAAATTTGCAGGAGAAATTTTTCAAAATGTTTTTTCTCCCGAAGCAAAATACAAAACAACTCACCAATTCTCCCGTGATTTTTCTTCAAGGATTATAGAGCTGACTCAGTACCACAATCCCAATTACTTCTCTGAAAGTGATATAAAGAAGACTAGATATCCTTTTTCAATCGAAGGCTTGTCGGAATGGGGAGAAAAATACATTGATGAAGATATAAAAATATCTAGAAAGCTTGGGAAGAAATCTGCAACGCCAAAAAAAGATCAGGAGGCAAAGCCAAAAAAATACGAACTATCTCCTTTTTATATGGATTTCGAAAACTATACAATCGGGAGACTTGTGCCAGATAGAAACAATTATGACTATGACAACGAAGAATATAAAAAAATCAAGGCCCAACTGCTATGGCGAGTTTACCAACTTGGTTGGTCATATGAGAAATTTAAAGCTGTAGATGAGAGCATCGCTGGCATGCAACGATATGAGCGCAATGGCAATGAAAAATTAAAAACAGATCGCTATGGCAAAAAATATTCATGGATTTCATACTATGAAATGTCAGGAAGACTCCGAGACAAAGGGGCACTTGAGGAGAGCGATTGGTGGCGAACGGAAACAGAAAATATTGATCCTAGCTTTTTGCCAAGCCCTGAGTCTTCTAAGCTTATAAATACTAATTTTTTAGGGAACGATAGCGTTTCCACGCAAGAGTGGATAGGTAACAACGAGCTGCCAGATGTTGTACCCTATTTAAAATGTAACCTCCCCAAGATTTCAGAAAATTCATGGATTGCGCTAGATGGCAATATAAACCAAGAAAATAGAGATTTAGGTAGAAGCACTTTCTTTTTTATTCGTAGTTTTTTGGTACGCAATGAAGATAGAGAAAAAATTACAACTCATCTAAAAAGAAATGATTTTAAAGGATCGCGACTTCCTGAAAAATCTGATCTCTATAATACCTTTTGGTGTGAAATACCTTGGAGTGAGGCTTTTACTGATGGTAGTTCCTGCGAGCTGTCTTTTGTCGCAACAGAAAAGAAGCTTATTAAGAAAAGACCAAAACTTGAAATCGTGCGTAGCAATGAAGGAATACAACTTATTCAGGGTGAAATTGAAGAGTATGAGGGCATAGATTATGAGTATGATTTGTTTAATGTTATTAATCCTACCTGCGACTTAAGACGCGATGCCACTGATGGTAGCTTAGGTAATGTAGCTTCCCTAACAAAAAAACTAGCTTTAAAAATGGAATTGGTAGGTCAACCTCAATCTTCTGATCTTTATACAAAGGAAGGTCAGCCTGCTACTCATTATACAACATATAATCTAGATGGTTACAAAAATTCACATTCTCTTTTTTATGTACAAGAACACTTGCTGAAAAAATTTATTAAGGAGCAAGGCTTATCTTTAATTTGGTTTATATGGGGGGAGAAAAATTATGCTTTTACTGCCCCTCATTATGATCGAAAAGATTTACCGGAGCCACGATATACAAGCTTTCATGAAGTGAAAGTCTACGAGTAAAAGGCATAAATTTAATATTTTGCCTTAATTATTAGCGCTGTGGTTTCCCCATATTGCGTTCTACAAGATAAATGAAGGTAGCGCCAAAACCAAAACAACCGAAAAGGTAAATGTCCAATACGTAGGCAGTTCCATATAACAAATACTTTTCAATAGCATACGCGCCCAAGCTGGTCGCCAAGAAGCCTATACAAGAAAGGATAAGTTGTTTCATCTATAACTCCCGACCAATAGCCACAAAAAAAATCACCAGAGATGTCCTCTCTGGTGACCGGAAGTTAATAAGCCGTTATCACACGACCGCGACGGCCTTTAAGCCGAAGCCTTGGACATACGCCGCCACCTCCCGGTCTAAGCCGAGAAGCGACGTGATGACGGACACGCCACCGGTGATAACGGGGTTATTAAGGCCCCGGTCTGCCATGAGGACAAACCGCCTTAGTTATACCTGGATAAAAGGAAATTTCAATAAAAAGGGCTGGCTAGGCTGTAAAAAGGATTTCTATGCTTTTTTGCGCTTTAAACTGCAATCTTGTTCTTACTGGGCAGTGCATCGAGATAATTTGCCCATTCTTGCATCATTTTTCGACGCTCTGGTAAGAATTCAGTGTACGGTCGTAGGCTTCACCCAGCGGGTTTCTGGTTCTATGCGCAAGCTGCTTCTCAATAATCTCACTGTCATAGCCTAATTTTTCCCGGATTGTAGTGCGCGCCAGGGCACGGACGCCATGTGCTGTCATACGCTGATGATATCCTAGCCGTTTAATGGCCATGTTTACCGTGCCGCCGCTCATAGGTTTCTTAGGCTTGATCTGTGATGGGAATACCCATTCGGTGTTGAGCATGCCTGTTTCCTCTTGCTGCTCTTTTAGGATTGCAATGGTTTGCTTGCTGAGGGGCACTATATGGTCGCGCCGCATTTTCATCCGTGCCGCAGGAATCTTGTCCATTCCTTCGCCTTAAAATCGATCTCGGACCATTTCGCTTGTCTGATCTCACCAGGCCGATTGAATGTGCTAAGATAATTTAAGGGCCCGCCGAGTACGATTATAAAGGCGGCATCGTTACGCTCTAATATCTCAAGGAATTCTGGCAACTCTTTAATTTCAAGAGCAGCGAAATGCTGCGCCTTTCTTGATTTCAGAGCACCGCGCAAATCTGCCGCAGCATCACGCTCGCACTTACCTGTTTGAATGCCATAACGAAATATTTGCCCGCATATCTGTTTTGTACGGCCAGCAATATCCAGTGCATCTCGTTTTTCAATCTTTCGCAAACATTCCAGCAGTTCCGGCGGCGTGATCTGTGCAATCGGACGATTACCAAAGATAGGGGAAGATATTCATGGTTAGGCCGCGTAAAACTTTCTCTGCGTATTTATGGCTCCAACGTCCCTTTGGTTTTCAAACCATTCCAGAGCAACAATCTCAAAGGTGTTAGTAGCTTCACGTATAATTTGCTGCTTTCGGTCTCTTCTTGCTGTAGAGTCAATATCCTGTGCTAATAGCTTTTTTCGCCTTATCGCGATCTTCCCGCGCCTGGCCAACGTTATAATTGGATATGCGCCAAGAGAAACGCGCTTTTCGGTGCCGAGATAATAGTATTTCAGTCGCCATAGCTTATTACCGTTAGGCATAATTTCAAGATAAAAGGCCGCCGCCGCCGTCAAATTTTTATAAGCTTTAGTCTGAGCCTTAGCATTACGGCATGCAGTGTCGGTCAACTTCATATTGGGGCCTCCTATTTTAGGGCAAGCTTGGTGCCCCCATTTCGCTTTGCCCCTATATCTTGCCCCTAAATTTTACGACTGTAAATGGATTGTTATGAACAACGGCGAACACATACGAAGAAAAAACCTTTTTAAAATCAACACTTATATAGCCGTAAATGAATGCCTGCGAACGGTGATGAATGGTGAAATGGTGGACCCAATCGGGATCGAACCGACGACCTCTTGCATGCCATGCAAGCGCTCTCCCAGCTGAGCTATGGGCCCTACCTTGCAAAGGGGGACGGGCGGAAAATAGGGAAAGTCAGGCGCTTATGCAAGCGAAAACTTGAAACTCCCCCGCCCGGCCGCTTGGCCAGGGATCGCCAATGCGCCGAAGGCGGCGGGTTTCCGGAAGAATATCTCCTGTTGAGGGCGTTCGGACGGCACTGCAAACGTTGCCCCTATATAGGCAATGGCGCCGGCAGCCATGCCTGTAAGCAGCTTTTTCTGGTCTGGCTCACAATTCGTCATAAATGCAGCAAGAGCCGTTATCGCCGTTAAGCCTGCCGCCGCCATGCCTATGGCGGCGGCTGTCTGCGGCGCATGCCCGGTGACCATTTTGTCGAGCATCGGCATTGCCGTCACGCCCACCCCCGTACCGACGATCCATGAAAATATATCTTTCAGGCCCATATTTTTTCTCCATGATCTGAAGCGGACCCTAAATATTTATTTTCGTAATGTCAATTTCTATTGCATAAACCAGCCATGGCTGACGACGATGCTCTGGCCGGTCAAGGCGTTGGATTCGAAACCGGCGAAGAACAGGGCGCATTCGGCGACGTCCTGCACAGTCGTAAATTCACCATCGACCGTGTCTTTCAGCATCACTTTTTTGATGATGTCGGCTTCGGACATACCGAGTTCCCTTGCCTGTTCAGGGATCTGTTTTTCAACCAGAGGCGTGCGGACGAAGCCGGGGCAGATGACGTTGGCGCGGATATTATGTTCGGCCCCTTCCTTTGCCACCACTTTTGCCAGGCCGATCAGCGCGTGTTTGGCGGCGACGTAGGGCGCCTTCAATTTCGACGCTTCCTTGGAATGGACGGAGCCCATGTAGATAATACTGCCGCCGGTTTTCTGTTTCACCATCTGGCGCATGGCGGCGCGGGTGGTGAGGAATGCGCCGTCGACATGGATGGCCATCAGTTTTTTCCAATCATCGTATTTAAAGTCGACGATGGGCGCGACGATCTGGATTCCGGCGTTGGAAACCATGATGTCGATGCTGCCGAATGTATCGGCGGCCTTCTTCATGCCGTCATCGACCTTTTGTTCGTTCGTCACGTCCATGTCGAGGCCGATGACGTTCTTCCCTGTCGGATCCATAGCTTTTGCGGCGGCATCGGCGCGGTCCTGGCCCAGATCGGCGATGACGATTTTCGCGCCTTCGCGTAAATAGATTTTGGCGATTTCATTACCGATGCCGGAGGCGGCGCCTGTGACGATGGCGACTTTGTTTTGGAGTTTCATGGGTCGGGTTCCTTTTTTAAAGATTCAAATTTTTAACCACGAATGGACACGAATAAGCACGAATAAAAAGGAGGAATTTTTTAACACAGAGGACACAGAGGAAGCACGGAGAAGAAAGAGAAAAAATAATAAATCTTCTCTGTGCCCTCCTCTATATTCTCAGTGTCCTCTGTGGTTCAAACCTTTTTTCTTATTCGTGCTTATTCGTGTCCATTCGTGGTTGGTTTTTTAATTCAACTTCTGCCATCGTGCGCGACGTCGAAGGTGTAGACGCTGTCGCCGACGGGGCGTTCCAGGATTTCCTTGTGCCGCAATGTGCGTACCGTGTCGTAATAGCCGGTTTTCCAGTGTTCTTCCATGCTCTGGCGGGAGAATTCGTAGTCTTTCGAAACGCCTTCGTAATTGCGCGCCTGATAGATCAGGTGGACGATGTTATAGACCTTGCGCACGGCGGCGGCCTTCAGGATATCGATATCCAGCGTGCGTTCGTATTTATCCGGCACCTTGTCCAGCAAATCGGCGATGGCGTAGCGCAGGCGCTGTTCGTCCTTGAACCGGTTGGTGCTTTCGCGGGTGCGGCTGGAATACTGTATTTCCTTTTGCCGCGTCGTCACGCCCAGCATATCGCGCGGGAACTGGCCGCGGGCGCTCCATAAATCCACCTGAAACGCCAGCGTGTCCTTCTGCGGGTATTCATGCAGCACCCAGTCGAGCGGCGTATTGGAGACGATGCCGCCGTCCCAGTATTGCTCGCCTTCGATTTCCACGGCCGGGAAACCGGGCGGCAGCGCGCCGGAGGCCATGATGTGTTCGGGGCCGACGCGTTGCGTGCGGTTGTCGAAACAGACATAGTTGCCGGTGCGGACATTGACGGCGCCGACATTCAGACGCGTCGCGCCCGCGTTCAGCAGGTCGAAATCGATCAGGCTTTCCAGCGTGGATTTCAGGTCCGACGTGTCGTACCAGCTGGTGGCGTTTTCACTGCCCGGCGGGTTCAACCAGGGCATGGCCATGCGCGGCTTGAAAAACCCCGGCACGCCATTGGTCAGCGCCATGCCGGCGTAAAGCTGGTTGACGTAGTCGCGCGCCTGGTCCCCGTAGGAGGCTGGGGCGAGGGGATTGGAGAAGCCGGAACTGACCGTTTCCCAGAAACTGCGCAGGCGATCGACCCGCTTTTCCTTCGGGTTGCCCGCGATCAGGGCCGCGTTGATGGCGCCGATGGAAATGCCCGCGACCCAGTCCGGGTGCAGCCCCGCCTCATCCAGCGCCTGATAGACCCCGCCCTGATAGGAGCCGAGCGCGCCGCCGCCCTGGAGCAGCAGGACCACCGTTTCAAACGGCGGGGCCTTGCCAGCCGGTTTCGGCGCTTTCTTTCTGGATTTCACGGGCGCGGCGACCATGGGACGGGCTTTTTCACTGAAATGGCATCGCCAATAGAGTTGGCTTTTACAGTTCCAAAATCAAGCGGTGATGTGGCAAAAGAAAGGCAATGACAACAAGGGCTTGACTTCATCCGCGGTTATGCGATTTTTTAGACTTTGACGAGTCCAACAAAAGGGTGCTATTCAATGAAACGGTTATTAACCATATTGTCAGTGCTGGTTCTGGGCTGCGCGGTCCTTTCGGGTTGCAGCAACACCTTCAACGGCATCGGACAGGACCTGGAACATAACGGCCAGTCCATGCAGAAGCAATTCTGAACCTTTTGATGCGTGTGGCCGTAAGTATATAAAGAAAGGCTGGATGAACATGCCCACTCTCTTACGGCCCCTCGCGGGTTTTATCGCGCTGATGCTTTGTACCGCGCCTGCTTTTGCGGCACAGGACGGGTTTGGCAACGACCAGGTTTCCTCCCCCTTTTCCAATGCTTCGCAGGCCGCCTTTGGCGACGATGCCGATGCGGTCGCGGCCATCGCCCCCGCGGCAGGGGATGCGGATATCAAGGTTGAGAACGCCACGGACAAGGCGCCCGCGCCGGAACCGGTGACGGATGCCAAGGGCCGCGCCCAGGATGAAGACGTGAAGGCCGGGCAGGAGCTGGAGAAAAAATACGGCGAGGGCGCGGACCGTGAGGTGATCGACCGCGGCAAGGGCCAGACCGAAACGCAGGACACCTATGGCGGCGGCACGGTCAATGTGTTCCAGAATGAAACCGACCATGGCCGCGTGATGGACAAGGACACGGCGGCGGGCGTGCAGGTCAAGGTTCTGAAATTCAAATAAATATCCCGTTGCGCTTGAGCAGAATGGCGGATCGGCCTATGCTGGCGCGTTTTTCAGGGACGGGTATTTTTTCATGACGATATTCAACGAACGCGCCGCGGCCAAGGGTTATGCCGCGTCTCTGGCATTGTTGCCCCTGCTTGCCGTGATCGCGCCGCGGGCGATGGCTGGGCTGCCCGCGATGATCGGCCTTGGCGGGTTTATCGGCTTGTCCGTTTTGCAACGCCGCCTGCCGCGGTTTGAATTCAAATCCTGCATTGTTGTCTGCGCTATATTGGCTTTAAGCCTGTGCAGCGCGTTATGGGCGGTGGATGCGGGGGAGGTGCTGGGCCGCACGGTGAAAACCCTGCCTGTTCTGATTGGACTGGTGCTGATGGTTTGCGCCGCGCAGGGGATGGATAAAGACGGGTTGCGCGCGGGGATGAAGTTTTTGCCCTTCGTATTTATTGTAACATCCCTGCTGATGGCGGCAGACTATATTTTTGATTTCCCGATTTACCGGATGCTGAACGCCATACCGGAGACGCAGAAAATGAATGCGTCGTTTCTCAATCGCGGGCTGATCGTGCTGGCGCTGGTTTTATTTGCGGCGATAGGCGTGGCATCGGAATTTGGCAAACATAAATGGATGTGGATGGCGGCATGCCTGCTGTCCTTTATGGCGGCCGCGTTTCAGGGCAGCAGCCAGTCGGCGCAGCTGGGGATGGTGGCCGGGCTGTTCTGCATGGCTGTATTTCCGATGCAGAATAAATGGGTCTGGCGCGCGGTTCCTGTGTTGATCGCGCTGTTGCTGTTCAGCCTGCCGTGGATCGCGCATGCGGCGTTTATTTACGCGGATGATGTGGATGCGTCGTCCTGGCTGGGCAAGGGCGGGGCCTATGGCGCGCAGCGACTGGAGATCTGGCATTTCATCGCGCAAGCGATTTTCGCGCATCCGTGGTTTGGATATGGCACAGAGGCCGCGCGGGTGATGACGTTCGACAGCCAGGAACGGTTTTTCGACAGCAACACGGTTTTGCACCCGCATAATTTCGGCATGCAGGTGTGGCTGGAATTCGGGGCGTTCGGGATTGCGCTGACCTGCATCATGTTTGCGTGGATCGTGCGAATGATCGAACGCGTCGCGATGCCGCAGCGGCGTTTTGTGTTTGCGGGATTTGCGGCAAGCTTTGCCGTGGCCTGCACCGCCTATGGTATGTGGCAGGGTTGGTGGCTGGGGCTTTTGACGCTGGTGGTTGCGTATATGGTGATGATGCAACGGATTCAGGAAGATCGGTAGTACGGTAATCGGAATTTTCATTCCGATTACCGTTGAAGATTTACTTCTCCAAAATTACCGGGGCGATAAAAGCGAAAAACGCACCTGTCGCAAATATCAACACCGAGACCCAGTAAATTACCCAGCTGATAACCCTGAGCCTTGCGCATGCTTTTGCCTGTGCCGGGTCGGCAGGGCATGGCAGAGACCGTGCGCGCCATAACAACCAGCCTGCCGTAAGCAATAAAAGAGCAGCCAGCCCGAACACTTCAATTTTGTGCCTGGACAGCCAGATCAGCTGAGGCATGTCGCTAACCAATCCCGCCAGCACTGCGCCCATTCCCAAAGAGACCATAAGGGCAGGAAGGGCACAGCACACAAGCGTAGCCGCCGAAGTGAACAGACTGATTGCCGGCACCAGAAGCTGGCTTTTTAAGTTGTCAGTCATGCTTCCCCTCCGGCTGATGATGGATGCTTTTAACCTCAAAACCGGCTTCCGTGATTTTAGATTTTATAAGCGTATCGTCAAAAACCTGACCGTCTTTCATGGTTAAAGTGACCAAAGCATTATCAAGGTCGACATTGGTGGACTCAACCTTCCCTGTATCTATAAAAACCTTGTCTATGGTTTTGGCGCAGAAATCGCAAACAAGGCCAAGCACTTTTACATGCACGGTTTCGCCTGCAGCAAATGCGGGCGTTACGGCCAGAATTACAGCAGCCACTACGGTCAAGAACGAAAGTTTTTTCATTGTGATTCTCCTTAAAAAGTCTGCATGAGGTGGAAGTATGCGCCGCCATCAAGATTGACCCCGAATTCACCCAGGGTCGTTCCTTTGAAAAGACGGACAAGGGGCGTGACCGAAAATTGATTGTCCCTGTGGGGGTCATAATCGGCCTGCAACATCAGCCATGTGTGAAAATCACCGCTATCACCTTCATAGGGGGCAATCCCGACACGCGCCGTGTGGGAGGATTTTTTGTAGATATCCCCTGCGGTAAGAAACTCATTACCGTAGGAGACGAAATAGCGGCG
>JBGAQU010000124.1:0-3219 GCA_044220535.1 Alphaproteobacteria bacterium
AACGGCGACGGCAGCGTCGACCGCCCGTACCAGTCCCTGAAAACGGCGGAAGCCGCCATGCAGCCCTATGACGTGATCTATGTCCATAAAGGCGACGGCACCACCACATGGCAGGACCGCGGCATCGTCATCGACAAGCCAGGCGTCAAGCTTATCGGATCAGGCGTCGATCTCGTCCTGAACGAAGGGGCGGTGACGGGGGTGGCCCATGGCATCGCCAATCCCGATACTGTTATAACTGCTGCTACACAGGCTCCGGTGATTATGAACAGTAATGCCAATGGCGATGGTGTTACAGTTACGGCTGATCAGGGTGAAGTCACTGGCATTGCCGCCAACGGATCAACACGCTACGGAATTTACTTCCTTGCCCAGAATGGCCAGACTTTTGAAACTATGACGGTTCATGATATTAGCGCCGCCAATAACGGCAATAGCGGCGTGCGGCTCCAGGTCTCAGGTGCTGGAAGTTCGGTGGATTCCGCCCGGGCTTATAACATCACATCTCAATCCAATGGATCACATGGCGTGCAGGTACTGGCATCATCGGCGGCCACGCTTGCCCATGTTGATTTTTCAAATATCACTGCCCAAAACAATACCCAGATTGGCGTCCTTGTGCAGTCGTCTGCAGCGCAGAGCGTCATTCAGTCATCGACCAATGATAATATCAACGTGACAGGAAATGGCTTGGGCGGCTTGCGCATATGGTCACAGCTCACCGGTGGGATCGATAATGTTTCCATTGCCAACACCACTGCCACAAATAACACTGGCGGACCCGGCATTTATGTGCGAAGTGATGCCAGTGGCGTTGTCACGAATGCTGTCATCAGGAATTCAAAAGCAACAGGCAACAGTTCTCAGGGGATTATTGCGCATACATTGACCAGCGGCATCATTTCAAATATCGACATGTCCGGACTGACTGCATCGGCCAATTCTAACCGTGGCCTGATGATCTATGCCCAGGGCGGCCAGATTGGAACGGCGACGGTTTCCAATTCGGTGTCCACCGGTAATCTCGGTGCAACAGGCCGCGGCGTTGAAATACGCAGCGAAGGTATGGGCAGCACCATCACTCAGGCGAATGTGCGCAATATTACCGCCACTTTAAACGCGGAAAACGGTGTCGAGGCGATTGTCCTTACCAGCGGGCAGATCGGGCTGGTCAATTTCACCAATATGCTGTCGCAATCCAATAACGGCTCAAACGGCGTATTTACCGATGATGATACGACAGGCGCTTATATTGCCGATATCGGGGGCGGCGCGTTGGGAAGTGTCGGCAATAACCGTATCTTCGGCAATGCCGGCACGGAAGTTCGTGTCGATCTCGACGGCGGCCAGCTGAAAGCGGAGAACAACTGGTGGGGTGTGAACACAGGTCTTTCAGGGGCCGAGACGACTCTGGACGCAGGTGGCAACACCATCGATGCCGTGCCTTTCCTGACAACCGATCCCGGTCTTTGATTTATGCGGCGCCCTTTGCCGCTTTCGCGCGTTTGATTTCTTCACCAAATCTCTGCACATAGAACGCCCTGAAATCGGCAGGCGCGAGCAATAACGGCATGTATCCCGCCTGCTGCGTCAGGTTGGAAATGATCTGCCGCACGAACGGAAAAGCGAAACGGGGCATTTCGATCAGCAGCATGGGATGATGCTGGTCTTCCGGCACCTGGCTCATATCTACCAGAATGCCATACTGGATTTCGCACATAAATGCGGTTTTGTCGCCCTTACGTGCCGCCGTCTTCATGCCCAGTACCACTTCATAAATAAAGTCGCGGCCTTCCCATTCGATGCGTCTGGCATCCATCGCGAAATTCGCGTCCATGACGGGCCGCTCGTCGCCGCGGCGCAGGGAATCCGGCGCGTTCGGGTTTTCGAAAGAAAGATCCTTGATATACTGCGCCATGATGGTGACCGGCAAATTGCCCGAGATCGCCTTGTTCAGTTCGTTTTCCAGCGTATCGTCCTGGGTCATGTCATCATCCTGCTTTCGTGGTGTTCAGCCGGTTTGTATCATGGCGGCAGGGGCTTGGGAAAGACCGTTCTTTTAAATAACGGGGTTGCGCTTTACCGCATCCGCGCTAATTTAACGCTTGCAGGCAAGGAAAAGCTTTTTCCGTATCGGTTTTATGTTTATGGTATAATCTAAAGGATATGCGGTTTTAAAGGAATCGATCAAACGTGCCAGTGGATGTGATACTTTATGCGTTGGTGGCGGCCGGGCTTGTGTTCTGGCTGCGCGGCCTGCTCGGCACGCGCCAGGATGGCGAGCGTCAGCGTCCCAACCCTTTTGCCGAAGCCGAAAAAATCCAGAACCAGCCCGTGCAGAAACCGGCATCGGCTCTATCCCCGCCCCGTGCGGAAATGGGCCTTCTGCCCGACGGCACGGTGGATATCCGCGCCGGGCTTGATCGCAATATGGCAGTCGCGGATAAGGCCCAGGGTGGCTTGTCCGACATCATTCGTGCCGATCGCGGTTTCGAAACCGCGCATTTCCTGACAGGCGCGCAAGACGCCTTCACCATGATCGTCGGTGCTTTTGCCGCTGGCGACCGCGACACACTGAAAAACCTTCTGGCGGAATCCGTCTACAAATCTTTTGATACCGCCATCGCCGCGCGTGAAAAGGCGGGGGAGCAGGCCCAGGTCGAAATCCACGCCATACGCCGCGCCGAAATTGTCAACGCCTGGCTGGCCGGGCGTACGGCCTTTATCACGATACGGTTTGTTGCCGATGAAACGAATATACTCAAAGACAGCGCGGGCGCATTGCTGCACGGCAATCCCGACCGCATCACCGAAACCATCGACATCTGGACCTTCTCCCGCGATGTCCGTTCCAAAACCCCCGGCTGGTTCGTCTGCGAAACGAAAGATGAAGACGCAGCCACAGCAGACGTTAAAACTGTTCCCGACGCCGCGCCGCCTGCATAAGTTTAACCACGGCACCTGCTGCGCCGCAGGCATTTTTTAACTACAGAGCCAGACAGAGCGCGCAGAGATATTTTTTAAACCTCTGCGCGCTCTGTCTGGCTCTGTAGTTAAACTTTTTAATGTGAATATGTTTCATATACGCATCCTGTATTCCTGTACCCGCGCTATACTCAAAGCCATGAAAATCATAAACCGCTTTATTGTCACGCTCGGCCGCGCTCTTTTACTGAATGGCTGTGCCACCACGCCTCCTGCAATGGATAAGGAACAGGC
>JBGAQU010000026.1:0-27407 GCA_044220535.1 Alphaproteobacteria bacterium
CTCAGCGCGGGCGGCACCGTCACGGCGGGCAATTCATCCCCCATCACGGACGGCGCAAGCGGCCTTCTGATCGTGTCGGAAAAATACGCGCTGGACCACGGCATAACGCCGCTGGCCCGCATTATTTCCTATGCCGATCGTGGCTGCGACTCCGCCTATATGGGAGTGGGTCCTGTCGAATCGACTTTGCAGGCATTGGAAAACGTCAACCTTCCTTTCGATCGCGTCCGCGTCGGCGAAATGAACGAGGCTTTTGCGGCACAGAACATCGGCGTTCATAAAGAATGGGAAAGCCGCGGCCACAAGGTCCGCCACATCTTCAACCGCAATGGCGGCGCTATCGCCCTGGGGCATCCGCTTGGCGGTTCGGGCGGCCGGATCTCCATGGAAGCGATCCTGCGCATGATCGATGAAGGTGCCGATCACGGCATTGCCACTATGTGCATCGGTGGCGGCCAGGGCATAACTCATGTTTATGAACGCTATCAACCAAGATAAACAGGCGTAAACGCCGCACCGGGGAGATATTTCCATGGCTCAAAAAGCCGCTATCCGACTGACCACGCATATTGAAAGGCCTAAACCGCGTTCCAGCTCTCCGTTTACACGCGCGGTTGTGATTGGCGCGGGGATCATGGGCGCGGGCATTGCCTCGCATCTGGCCAGCTGCCTGCCGGATAACGATGAATTTAACGTCACACTGCTCGACAAATTTCCGAATACCGCCACCAATGCCGTAGAAAAACAGCGTAAAGGTTCGCAATCTGTCGACAAGTTACAGCGCAAGCCGTGGGAGGGCAATTTACTCGACCCTGCTTTCTCAAAGCGTATCGAATGCGGCACAACCGGAGACGATATCGCGCAAATCGCTGATGCTGATTTTATTCAGGAAGCAGTGTTTGAAAAACTGGATATCAAAGTCGAAGTCTGGTCGGATTTGATCCGTAATTGCAAGGACGGCGCCTATATCGTTTCAAACACGTCTTCCATTCCCTTCAAAACAATTTATGAAGCGCTGCCTCAGGATATAAAAGACCTTGCGAAAAAGAAGAACGTCACGCTCGGTCTTGTTCATTGGTTCAACCCGCCGCGTTTCAACCGTTTGGTGGAAATTTACCTGCCGCCCGAAACCGATCCGCGCAAAAAGAAAGTCCTGTTCGATTTTGTCCGAAAAAATTTAGGAAAAGAGCCGGAAGCCTGCCGCGACAACCCCGGTTTTATTGGCAACCATTACGGCGTGCCCGTCCTGAAATTCGCGCTGGATTTCATGATCGAACACGGCATGAAGGCGGAAGACGTCGATGCCGTCCTGGGGCGCAATGTCGGTTTTTACGGCGTGCTCAAACTGGTGGACATGGTCGGTGCGGATATCGCCGCCTCCGTAATCCAGAGCCTGCGCGAACGCCTGCCCGCCGATCATCCATTCCAGAAGGATTCAAAAGACATCCCCTTTATCCTGGACATGATCGCTAAAAAACGCACCGGCGGCAAAAGCCCGGACGAGGAAGGGTGGTACCGTTTCATCGACGATCCTGAAAAACCCCGCAAAAAGAAAAAACAGGTTATCGACCTTGCCACCGGCGAATACCGCGATGCCATCGCCAAGGTGGAGCTGGACAGCGCGAAGGCTGGCCGCAGGGGGCTTCGGGAGGTTGTAGAGTCAAAGGATATAGGCGGTGAACTGGCCTGGTACGTCCTGTCCAAGGCCATCATCTACGCCGCCGGCGTGGTGCAGGACATCGCGCAGGACATCAACCAGCTGGATCGCACCATGCGGTCAGGTTTCGACTGGAAACGCGGCCCGTTCCAGATGATCGACGCTTTCGCGAAGGATGACGAGCTGGGGATCGACTACATCATCCGCCGTTTCAATGCAGAAAACATTCCGGTCCCGCAGCTTCTGCTGGATATGACACAGAAAACTGAAGACGGAAAAACCTTCAGCCAGCCCTTCTACCGCGAAGAAAACGGCGTCAGCCAGTATCTGGATTTCAAAGGCGCCTATGTCGATATCGCAAAAGAAGAAGACGTCCTGGACCTTGAAGACGTCAAAGCCACCCAAAAACCCATTGACGGCAATGATTACGCCAGCCTGTGGGATCTGGGCGACGGCGTGCTGTGCGCGGAACTGCACGGCATGGCGAATTCCCTGTCACCCACCACGATGGATATTCTGAATTCCGCCGCCGATATTATCGAAGGTGGCCAAAAAGGGTTTAAATCCCTTGTCATCTATTCACCGAAAAGCAATTTTGCCATCGGGGCCAATCTTGGCCTGGTCAGTCTGATGGCCAATCTTGGCAATCGGGAGAACAAGGAGAAGATTGACGACGCCCTCTATACCGGCCAGATGACACTGGAACGCCTGAAATATGCGAAGTTTCCGGTCGTTTCCGCGGCGGGCGGTCTGGCACTGGGCGGCGGGTGCGAAATCCTTCTGCATAGCGACCGTGTCGTCACGCATTCGGAACTGAAACCCGGCCTGGTCGAAGCCGGCGTCGGGCTTGAACCCGCCTGGGGCGGCCAGGCTGAAATGCTGGAGCGGTATCTGGAACAGGCGAAAAGCCGCAAGAGCATGGAATCTGCTACGGTAAAGGCGTTTACCAAAATTTCTACCGGTTATGTTGCGCCATCCGCCTTCGTTGCCAGGCGCGACCTGTATCTGCGTTCAGGCGACAAAGTCATCATGAATCCCGACCTTGTATTGGCCGAAGCGAAAGCAGAAGCCATGGCGATGGCGGCGGACTATCAACCGCCTGAACCCGTTACCTTCCGCCTGGGGGGCGGTCAGACTCAGGTGATGTTGCGTGGCGCCCTCAAATCCAAATATGACCAGCAGCGCGCCACATGGCATGATGTGAACGCTTTGGATGGCATTATCCGCACCCTGTCCGGCGGGCGGACAGATTTCAGCAAGACAGTTACCCGCCATGACATCCTTGCGCTTGAGCGCGATGGTTTCATGAAATCTGTGTCGACACGCCAAACATTGAGGCGAATCCGCCATACGCTGAATACCGGAAAGCCGTTGCGGGAAGAGCCCCTGCTCGCCAGAATCTCTTACGACGCGCTGCTTTCCTTGATCCGCGCGGATTACGTCATCAAGCAGAGACCTAAGGGCAATCCATACGTCAAGACCGACGGGCCGGACACGCCCCAGGCCGCCAACACCGCTATCGATTACAAGGCGATGAAGGGGCAAGATGTCGTCGATTATCTCCATGATCGCATCGCGCAAGATACCTGGATGGCGCCAGCGCCTTCGGAGAAGCTTCGCGATATATATAATAAAGTATCCATTGATAGACGTAATGTTCTGCAGGCAAGAATCAAAGGCCTTTCCGCCTTTGCGCCTAGTGGAAAAACCGTGGTTCTGTCCGCCGCTTTCAGTTTCCTGTCCCAGAAAGAACAGCAATCTGAAAAAATTCTGCGCAGCAATGCATCGGAAGAGGACAAGGCCGTCCATGCCGCGCGTATCAAAAACTACAAACACTACAAAAATGAGGTCAAAGCCCTTCAAATTCTGGTGGGTTAGGACAGGAATAAAACCATGCAGCAATATGATCCCAATGAAACCTTAAATAAAATCCGCTTTATCCAGAACATGCTCGGCGCGGGTGATGTTGCTGAGGAAATGGATTACTACAATAAAGAAAAAGACGAAGGCTATAGCTGGAACATGATGTGCCAGTTTATGGAGACGGTCGCCGATTTTGCTGTCAGTGAAATGCTGCCGCTGAATGAAAGCGGGGACCGCGAAGGCTGCACGCATAATAAAGTAACCAAAAAAGTCAAAACACCGAAAGGCTTCGCCGCAGCCTATAAACAATTCGCGGAAATGGGCCTGTGCGGCGTCACAGGAAGCCAGGAATATGGCGGCCTGGGCGCGCCTTATATGCTGAACGCCGCCATCGTCGAATTCTGCACGGCAACGAATTTTTCCCTGGCAACCTATGGCGGCCTGACCGCGGGTTGCGCCAAGGCCGTCGAGTATAACGGCACGGACGAATTGAAAGCCACTTTCCTGCCCAAGCTGCTTTCCGGCGAATGGACCGGCACGATGTGCCTGACCGAACAGCAGGCGGGTACCGATCTCGGCATGCTGAAAACCAAGGCGGAGCCGATTGACGGCACGGATATGTATGCCATTACGGGCGAAAAAATCTTCATCAGTTGCGGTGAACATGATGTCGCGGGCAATATCTGCCACCTGGTCCTCGCACGCACGCCGGACGCGCCCGCAGGCATAAAAGGCATCAGCCTGTTTCTGGTTCCTAAATTCATGCCGGACGCAAACGGCGAAACCGGCGAGGCCAACAGCCTGCATTGCTCCGGCCTGTGGGAGAAAATGGGCATCCACGGCTCCGCCACCTGCACCATGCAGTTCGACGGCGCCAAAGGCTGGCTGGTGGGTGAAAAAAACAAGGGCGTCAACGCCATGTTCACCATGATGAACGACGCGCGGATGAAGGTCGGCCTGCAGGGCCTCGGCATCGCGGACATCGCCGTCCAGAACGCCATCATCAACGCATCCCTTCGCGTCCAGGGCAGCCTGATCAAGGATGCCCGCGACCCGAACGCGCCGAAGGCGCCGTCCATCCTCCATCATACAAACGTCCGCGCCGACCTGATCGACCTGCAATCCATGATCCAGGGCTTCCGCGCTCTGCTCCACAACGTTGCGAAACATCAGGACATCGCCGCCCGCTTCCCGGAAGAACAGTTCCGCGAGCAGGCGGAGGATTACGTCGCGCTGATGACCCCGATCATCAAATCCATGCTGACCGATATCAGCGTGGAAGCAGCGACGAAGGGCATTCAGATCCCGGGCGGCGCAGGCTTTATTGTTGAATCCGGCGTCGAGCAGTTTTATCGCGATGCCGTTATCGGCACGATCTATGAAGGCACCAACCATATTCAGGGTATTGATTTTATCTTCCGCAAAGCACTGGACCCCAAGGATTTCCAGTGCCGTATCGGCCAGGTTCTGGAACCGCTTTACCGTGATATCTTCAACGCCTATGCCAAGAACCAATTTGTAGAAGAAGCGCAGAAACTGGAAGCTTGCCATTCCATCTTTGAAAAATCCATGACTATGCTGGCCCTGAAAGGCCTGATGGACCAGCTGGACGATATGCTGGCCGTGTCCAAGGACTTTATGGACATGTTCGGCTATCTGGCCGCAGGAAAAATGTGGCTGCAAATGATGAATGCGGCGCAGAGCCAGCTGGACGACAACAAAACGCTGGATGCAGGACAGAAACAGTTTTATGAGACGCAAGTAAAACTTGGCCGCGCTTATATCCATCGTGTCATGGCGGTACGTATGGGTCTGGTATCAAAAGTGGAAGCCGGCGCCGAAACCATTCTGGCCATTGAGCCGGATGAGCTTATGCCCAAGCCCGACCTCCGGATCGGCGTTGACCAATGGCCCGCCCCGAAACCACCGCATCCTGATTTTGAGGGCCACAGGATCCTGCTGGAACTGATGATGGGTTGAAATCTCCCTCCAAATCGTCATCCCCGCGAAGGCGGGGATCCGGCAATAATAAAGCGCGTGCTTTGCACGCTCATATCTCCCGGATCCCGACTCTACGGTCGGCTGCGCCTCCCTTGTCCGGGATGACATTTTTCTATGAATTTTCTTTCCCTGCCCGGCCTATCCATGCCATAACCTGCGGCATGTTAAGCATTGCCAACCTGACCTATAAAATCGGCACCCGCACGATTATCGACAATTGCAATCTCAGCATCATGGATGGCTGGAAAGTCGGGGTCGTGGGCGCCAATGGGGCCGGAAAATCCACGCTTTTCAAGCTGATCACCGGCGAACTCATCGCCGATGGCGGCACGGTCAGCCTGCCCCAGAAAAAGCGCTTCGCCCAGGTGCGGCAGGACATGCCGGAAACCGAAGATTCATTGATTGACGTCGTTTTGGCCTCCAATATCGAAATGGCAGCCCTCTGGCGCCAGGCGGAAACCGAAACCGATCCCAACAAAATGGCCGATATCTATCAGGCTCTTGCCGATATGGACGCCTATTCCGCCCCGGCCAGGGCTGCCACCCTGCTGACCGGCCTGGGGTTTAAGGAACACCAGCTGACCGAACCCTTCTCTGCCTTCTCCGGCGGCTGGCGCATGCGCGTGGCGCTTGCCTCCGTCCTGTTTCTTGAACCCGAAGTGCTGTTGCTTGACGAACCGACCAACCACCTCGATCTCGAAGCCATTATGTGGCTGGAAACTTATCTGGCGACCTATCCGCACACGCTGCTGGTCATCAGCCACGACCGCGAATTGCTGAACAAATGCGTCGACCATGTCGTCCATGTCGATAAAAAGCAACTGACTGTCTACACCGGCAATTACGACACGTTCGAGCGCGAACGCGCCTTGCGCCTCGGCCTGCAACAGAAAATGTTCGAGAAACAACAGGCCCAGCGCGCCCACATGCAGGCCTTCGTCGACCGCTTCAAGGCCCAGGCCTCCAAAGCCCGCCAAGCGCAGAGCCGCGTGAAGGCGCTGGAACGCATGGATCTGGTCGATGCCGTCATCGCCGACCGCGCCGTGCGCTTCACCTTCCCGAACCCGGATAAAATCCCGACACCGATGATCGCGATCAAGGATGCCGATGTCGGCTACACCGAAGGCCAGCCGATCTTAAAACGCCTCAGCGACACAATCGACCCCGACGACCGCATCGCCCTGCTCGGGGCGAACGGCAACGGCAAATCGACCTTGATCAAGCTGATCGCGGGAAAACTGGGCGCGATGAAGGGTGAAATTACTCGTGCTTCCAAACTCCGCATCGGCTATTTCTCCCAGCACCAGACGGATGAGCTGGATGTGGACTCCACGCCCTATCTCGCCATGCTGAAGCTGATGCAGGAGAAAAACCCGGATGTGAAGGAACCTGTCGTGCGCGCGAAACTCGGCGCCTTCGGCTTCTCCCGCGATCTCGCCGACAATAAAATCAAGGCCTTGAGCGGCGGCGAAAAAGCCCGCCTGCTATTTGCGTTTATGAGCTTCGATGCGCCGCATTTGTTATTGCTCGATGAACCAACCAACCATCTCGATATCGATGCGCGCGAAGCGCTGGTTCAGGCGCTGAACGATTACCAGGGCGCCATCGTCATCGTCAGCCACGATCCCAACATGGTGGAACGCGTGGCGGACCGTTTATGGCTGGTCAAAGACGGCGCGGTCAATGATTTCAACGGCGACCTCGAAGACTACCGAAAATTCACGATCCAGCAGCGCCGGGATGAGCGTAAGGAAGAAAAGAAATCGAAAGCGGAAAAACCTGCGCCCGTTGTTGATATCGCGCCGAAAAAATCGTCCAAAGATTTAGAAAAAGCCGAAAAAGCGATTGAACGCCTGATGAAGGAAAAGGAGCGGCTGGAGGTGCAAATGGCCGAACCCGGTTTTTATTCCGGCGGCAAAAACGTGGAAACGGTTCAGAAAGATTATAACCGCGTTCTCAGCGAACTTGAAGCGCAGGAAAATTTCTGGATAGAAGCCTCCGCCTGATCATTATCGTCATCCCGGCGAAGGCCGGGATCCATGCAATAGCGCGACGAGAATCAAAAGGCGATAACGATGATAGAGCGCCCTCTACAACATGGCTTGCCTTTTGTGCTGTTGCAAGAGGGTATGGGTCCCGACCTTCGCCGGGATGACGATAATAAAACTTACACCACCCAATTCTTCCTGACCCAATGGCATGTATATCCATCCGGATGTTTCTGCAGATAATCCTGATGGTATTTCTCCCCCTCCCAGAATGTCTGCTCCGGCGCAATCTCTGTTACAATCTTTCCCGGCCATTTGCCTGAGGCATTCGCCGCCGCAATGATGTCCTCCGCTATACGCTTCTGCTCGGCATCGGTATAAAAAACCGCCGAACGATATTGCGATCCACGGTCGTTCCCCTGGCGATTTGCCGTCGTCGGATCGTGCGCCTGCAGGAAAAATCGCATCAGCGCGCGAAAATCCGTCTTCGCCGGATCGAATGTCACCTCGATCGCTTCCGCATGTCCGCTTTTACTGTCATGCGTATCCTCGTATTTCGGGTTGTCCAGATGCCCGCCCGTATACCCGACGCGCGTGCCCGTTACGCCGGGCAGGGCGCGGAACAATTCCTCCATGCCCCAGAAGCAGCCGCCCGCCAGGATCGCCTTGTTCGATGTCATGGATCAGCCTTTCTCAAACAGCTTCACGAACTCGCCATAGCCTTCCGCCTCCAGCCGGTCTTTCGGCACGAAGCGCAAGGAGGCAGAATTGATGCAATATCTCAACCCGCCTTTGTCCCTCGGCCCATCCGGAAACACATGACCCAAGTGAGAGTCCGCATGTTTCGACCGCACCTCAACCCGTCGCATGCCATATGCCGTGTCGCTATGTTCCGTCACATAGGCATCCACAACTGGCTTCGTAAAACTCGGCCATCCGCAGCCGGAGTCAAATTTGTCCAGCGACGTGAACAACGGCTCGCCGGACACGATATCGACATAAAGCCCCTGCTCCTTATGATCCCAGAACGGGTTGCGGAACGGCGGCTCCGTCGCGCTGTCCTGCGTCACCCGTTTCTGCATCTCATCCAGCCGTGCGATGGCGGCCTCGTCTTTCCGATAATTCATTTTTACCTTCCTTACCAATTATGTAGGGTATTTTTGTATTCCGCAAAGGCCCTTCAAAAACCGCAATTCGTTCTTATTTTATATTCGTCATCCCGGCGAAGGCCGGGATGACGATTGTGAGTTAAGAACCGATTAGATGACGCAAAAGGGAACCAAAATGAAAGCCATACGCCTTCTCACTCTCTCCTATATCACGGCACTCACCGCCTGCGCGTCTTTTCAGGGGCAGGATTTCAGCATCTACGACACTTATAACTGCCATCAGCTGACCGAGGAATTGCAATGGGCGACCAACGAACATGACCAGCTGAATTCAGAACTGAACCAGACCAGGCTGATCGGCACCGCGCTTGCCACGATGGGCGTCACAAAGGATGTCCCTCAGGAAACAGATCGCGAACATCAATTAACCCAGCTGGCTGAAAAGCAATCCTATCTCCGCCAGATGCTGATCCAGCGCGATTGCCGGTCATAAAGGTTTCGGATTGAACCCGTAAAAGCTGGCCACGTCCGGCGAAACGCGGATCGGGCTGGTCAGCGTATTGGCGCTGTTTGGATCCTGTTGCGGCTCGTCATAGCTTTGTGTGATCGCCGCCAGCACCGCGCTCAGCGGTGTCATGGCGCCGTCCGGTTGGTCTTTCAGGTCGCTGGGACAGGCCATGGTGCGCGACAGGCATGTTGAACCAGGCGTACCGGGCGCCGCATTGTGGCGCCTGCCTTTGATCCTGAGCGCGCCATCCAGGAATACAAACGTATAATTCGTATTCACAACACCGTAAGGCGTCACTGTATATGTGCCCCTTCTATCAAAACCGGGCGGTGCGTCGGTGATGAACAAAAGCGGCGTGCCAAGCGTATCCGGCGTTTGCCCCAGTTTCAGGCCGATGAATGACGCGGTGAATACGGGAATCTGGCCCAGAAGCGTGACAATCGGGTCCGCCGTCACCGTCACGGTCGCCTTGGTCACGTCCAGCGTGCCGCCGGTTGCGGATGTAATATTATACCGCAGACCCGAAGCCACGGGGGCCGCGTTGATCGCGTAAGCCCCCACATCGGATGTTGCCGTTGCTGGCGTGGTCAGGCCGAACGACGACAATGCGTCGCTGATGCTGTCTCCGTCGATCAGTCCCGTCGCCGTGTAGGTGAACGCCGGATTGGCGTCGCCGTATTCACGCGATGCATTGACGGCTGCCAGGCTGATGGACGGCGCTATCCCATACAAAAAGATATTGCCCTGTTCCGTAATCGCATAAGTCTGGTACGAATTCAGGGCGCGGTTATAGGTTTTCTGTGTCCGGACGAATCCATTATAACTGTCCAGCAAAGGGCTGCGGGAATACACCGCGTACCGCCCCGTGCCGGGATCGATGGTGGTGCCGGACGCGATGCTGAGATTACCGCCGTTGGTTCCCGTGGTGGTCGTGATAAAGGCCAGGCTGGCGGTGGTCGATGGCCCTGCATAGGCGGATGTGATGGCCCCGCCAAGATTGACGTTACCGATATTCTTGGCGTTGACAATGTAATTGCCAAAGGCCGCGTTGGCGACATTCAGGGCGGCGTAAGAACTGGCCGAATACGAGGTGTTCAGCGCATGCGATATTTTCAGGCGGTCCAGTTCCGCCTGGTCGATCTGGAAGTCGCCCGCGCCGCTGCCGATGCCCATGGTCTTGGCGGCATTGCTTTGTATGATCTGCAAGTCATATAAATTGCGCAACTCCGCGCCGATCGTGATGTTGTTCTGGCCGATAATATCCGCGCTGTTGTTGTTGAAATCCTGGATACCCGTGAAATTCACCCCGCCTGTGCCGCCCGAAAACAGAACACGCTGCTTCCATCCCGCATAGGCGCCGATGCGGTTTTCCGCCGATGACGAAGGATTGAGGAAGGACAGGGAAGACCAGCCGTTATTGACCATGCGGTTCAATTCGGCGACGCTGACATTCACCGTCCCACTTTCGCCCGCTACGCCCATCGACGTGTTGTTCTGGATCGACGAAACGGTCAGCGTGCCCGTGCCGAACAGGTCAAAGGCGATATCCGGATCGCTGTCGGTCGTAATCTTAAGGTCGTGCGTGCCTAAATTCTGGTTGCCATTTATATGAATCGGCGCGGATGTGCCGGATATCAGTATTACATTGCTGCCCCAGTTACGCGCACCGACATTGATCGCGTTGGATGCCGTGGAAATCCCGAAGCTGAGCGTGGTCCATCCTGTCAGATTGTCCAGTTCCGTATCGTTCAGCGACAAAATGCCCGCCTGGCCGGTGCCGATTCCCATGCTACGAATAAATCATGTCCCGGCTCCAGCGTCAGGTTGCGGCCTGAAATCGGCGCGTTGATGATGATGTCGTTGGCGGCGTTCAGGGTCAGCGTGTTGGTGGACGCCCATGTCACCGGATCGGCGACGGTGATGTTGCCCGGCTGCGCCCCCGATGTGCGCGTCTGCACCGTGATGCTGGCGCTGACCAGGTTGTTCTGCAGTGTCGTGGTGTTCAGGACGGATGTCACGTTATCCGCGTTCGGCCTGTACGGCGTCGAACCGGTCACGTTCTGGTTCGCGCCGGTCGAAATCGTGATGTCGGTGGGATCCAGCAGCAAGTCACCGGTTTTACCGTTCGCCGCACGCAGATCGACCGTGCCATCGAAATCCAGCGTATCCTTGCCCGAAATTTCCATCGCGCCGCCATCGCCGGAGGATTGCCCGCCCTTGGCTTCGGCATGGCCATGGAACGCCGTATCGCCATCCGACCAGACGACCACATTGCCGCCCTTGCCGCTGTCAACCGCGTTCGCCTTTACGACAGCGCCCTGCGCCACCGTTACGCTTTGGGACGACGGCAATTCCATGCCGCCCTGATAGGCGCCGCCGATATTCACTTGGCCGCCGCCGGTTTGACCCGATGCATCGATCATCGCTGTATTCGCCAGTTCGACTGTTTTACCCAGGACCGCGGCCTTACCGCCTGTCTCGCCCGACGCGTCCAGCGTGCCGGATAGTTTTACCGTGCTGCCTTGCCCCGAAACCGTGATGTCTTTTGCTTTGACATGACCGCTCTGCGTCACGACCGACTCCACCAGGCCGCGCGCCTGCGCCGCCGTGATCAGGACCGATCCGCCTTCGGCTTCGATCTGCCCGGCGTTTTTGACCGATTGTTTCATGACATCGTCCGAAACCGCTACGCTGATCAACCCGTCCCCGGCCAGATCGACGTAATGCACGTCGCCGGATGCCAATGCGACCTTGCCCATTTTGGCCTGGATCGTGCCGTTATTCTCCACATGCGGCGCAACCAGGCCGACCAGCCCCGCCTCGCCCACTGTGATCTTGCCATTGTTGACGACAGACGCGTCCGCGTTGCCCGGCTTCGTGAAGTTCATCCCGCCACCCGCCATGAAGGCGTTGTCGTCCTGCAAATCGCTGGTCGTGGCGATCAGGCCGCCGACATCGACACGGGATCCCGCGCCAAACACCACACCGTTCGGGTTGATTAAAACCACATTGCCGTTGGCGCTGATGCCGCCGTCGATTTGTGAGGCCTTGCTGTCCATGATGCGGTTGACGGTGATGGAGCCGCTGGACGGCTGCTGAAACCGTACAGTCTGATTTGCGTTGACGTCGAAACTGTCCCATTTGATGATGCCGCGGTCGGTGGACTGGTGGATCACCGTGTCCGTTCCGCTTGTGGTGATGGTCGCACTCCCGCCGATGACGACACCGCCGCTGGGCTCAGCCAGAGCGGCAAAAGGCGCGGCCAGCATCAGGGCCGTGAAAGCAGTTGTTCTATAAAATGATTTGAATATTTTGTTCATCGACTCCAGACCGGAAAAGGAGAAAGCAGAATATTTTCATAATTTCGAAAGGAAAAGTTTAGTAACTTTTAACTCTCGTTATCATGATCTTGCTTTAAGGTTAAAAAAAGATAAAAATTTACAAATCACCTTGAGTGCCGAATCATTTGAAATTCCAAGGAAATGCAGCCAAAAGTAATCGCCTTCGCGGGACGTTTTATTATAGTTGCATTGTTAATATGTGCTAATGCTTCCGCCCGTGCGCAGATCGTGCTGCCCGGCTCCGCCGATCCGGCTCGTCAGATTCAGGAAACTGTCCCGCTCAGCTCCGGCCAGATGGAATACGACCTTCCCACGGCCAAGCCGCGCGCCAGTATTAAAGTGCCGCAAAATATTGCCAATGAAAAATTCGTCCTGAAGGATCTGAAGATCGAAGGCGTGACCGCCTATTCACCGGAAGAGATTCAAAGCCTCTATCAATCGTCTCTCGGCAAGGAAATTTCGGTCGCGCAGCTATATGATATCCTGATCCAGCTTCAGCAGCTTTACCTCAATGACGGTTTCACCTTCACCAAGGCCTATATTCCGCCTCAGACCATCGAAGGCGGCCATATCGTTTTTAAAGTTGTCGAAGGTTATGTCGGCGAAGTCGAGTTCGAAACCAAACCCCGTCCTGCCCCGCTGGTCGACAATGCCATTGAACGGCTGAAGGGAATGAAACCGCTCAACGTGCGCAAGCTGGAACGGCTGGTGCTGATCATCAACAGCCAGCCCGATATGCATATCGGCGCCGTGATCGCGCCGCCCGTCGATGAAGACGCGTCGGAAGGCCGCCTGCGCATCATCCTGCGCGACCTGAACAAGAAAGACCCTGTCTATGACGGCGCCGTCACGCTGGACAATACCGGTTCCAAATATGTCGGGCCGCTGCGTCTCGATGTGCATGGCATCGTCAACCATGTGCTGCAGCCTTATGACCGCGTGTTTTATCAGGCCGGCGTGGCTTATCCCTTATCCGAACTGAATTTCGCCGGGCTGGGATATTCCATGCCTGTGCTTGGCGCGTCGGGGACGAATTTATCACTGCGCGGTTCTTGGTCGAAATCCGTGCCGGGGAGCAATCTGAAACGATTGGATATCGAAGGGCGCTCCTACGGTTTTTCGGCGGGCCTGTCCTATCCGTTCATTTTGCGCCGCGACCGTTCGCTGACCGGCACGATCAATTTTGATGCGCTGAACTCGAAGACCGACCTTTTATCAGACCATTTATACAATGACCGCCTGCGTTCGGTGCGCGCTGGCACGAACCTGACCTTCTCCGACCGCTTTCACGGCCTGAACATCATCGCGCTCACAGTTTCCAAAGGCCTCGAAATTCTCGGCGCCAGTCAAAACCATTCAGCTTCCCTGTCCCGCGCCGAAGGCCGCGTGGATTACACCAAGGCCAATATCGCACTGTCCCGCCGCCAGGATCTGCCTCATGACTTCGCCCTTGTCGGGCGGGTTGAGGCGCAATATACGCGCAATCCGCTTTTGTCGTCGGAAGAATTCGGCCTTGGCGGGGACAGCCTTGGCCGCGGCTACGACCCATCCGAAATTATCGGCGATAAGGGCATCGGCCTGTCGCTGGAAATCAACCGCACATTCCTGTCCAAAACCATGGATCTGAAATTCCAGCCCTATATGTTCTATGATATCGGTAAAATCTGGAACATCGATCCGGGCGCGTCCAACCGCATTTCGCTGGCGTCCGCCGGGGGCGGCATGCGCCTGGAATTCAACAAGGTATGGAGCGCCAATCTTCTGGCGGCCTTCCCGTTGACCAAAGCGCCCGACAATCCGCCGAACTATACCAATGGCCAGTCCCCGCGCTTCCTGTTCTCGCTGTCGCGGAAGTTTTAACCCATCACCAGCTTCAGCATCGGCACTGGCGGCGTGTAATCCGGGAAATCAATCACCGCCGGCACAAACTCCGCCTTGGCAAAGCGGTTGAAACAGGATCGCGGCCCATGCTCCGTGCGATAATCGATATGGTTATGCAACGGCTCGTAAGACAGCAAGACAATCGTATTATCCGGATCCATCACATTTTCATCAAATTTCGTGAACAGGCGCGTCAGCTTGTCTTTCATATCCTCGGTATGGGCGAAGCCATAGTGAATGGCGTCCTGGTCGCTCAGTTTTTTCGACCTGATTTTTTCAATCATCTTGCCGAGCGAGAGCGTTGTTACCTTGGTGATCTGCACTGGGATTTCCTCGCCCGTCAGCTTGCCGTTATTATCCGTGCCGCGCAGGCGCACCGCCATGCCTGCCTTGACGTTCAAATCGTATTTGCGCATGGCGACTCCGCGCAGCGGCGTATCATGGCCTAAAAATGCCAGGCGAGGCGCGACACTGGCCGTGATTGTCTGCTGCGGCACCTTGATATCCGGCATTACGGATGTATTTGTCAGCGCGACAGGCGGGATCTCCGCGCATGCCAGCACCAACCCGCCCACAGGCTTTTGCATGCCGCTTTCAACAAACCCGTTATTGATTGCATCATTCAACCGGTCGAATGACCGCCCCGTCGGCCGCTCATGCAGGATCCGTTCGGCCGCATAAAATGTCCGGCCTGTCTGCGCACCCTGCAAAACGATATGCTTTGCCTTGCGGATACGCTCGTCATCCGGCACCAGAACGCATGTATGGCCCAGCCTCATATCCCGCGCCGGCTGTTCGATCAGCCGGTCCGGCACGCGCACCACGACATAATCCCCGCGCGGGATTTCGTATTTCACTTCCAGAATCGGTTCGTTCGTCACGGGGTCGAACCCGGCCTCCCGCTTCGCCTTGCCATCAAAGGGATAGGCTTCGATGCGGCGCAGGCAATCCTGTTCCAGATCGGCCAGGATCGCATCCGCCAGTTGCGGGTCTTCGGCGAAAATCTGGTACAGGCCGGTTTCTTCCGGCCTTACCGCCGCCAGGTGTTTTTTGCCGAGGCGGATATTGTTCCGCATCTCATTAATTTTTTTAAGCGTCTTGTGGGCGGACGGGATGCGGTGCCGCTCCGGATCCGGCTCATAGGGCAGGCCGTGCGTATAAAACCTTGTTTCGGCCCTCAGGGACTCTTTCTGTTCCCTGTTTAAAATATTCCTTTGACCCCTGTCTTCAAAACCGCGCAGAGCGAAGCGATAGGTGGGATTGGAAGGGTTTTGTTCAAGGACAATCTTGAGCTTTCCATTATCGTCCAGATTATTCAGTTCATGGTCCTGCATCGTGGCAAGGATATCCCAGGGCATCCTTTGCCATGTCGCGCCGGATATATCGGATTCCAAAAGCTGGTATACTTCCACCGATTTGGTCGGATCGGGGATTTTATCCATCATCTTCAAACGGTCATTGAGCAATGTGATCATCACATCCCTTACCGTAACGTTTTTCGGGTTATAAAACGGCTCCGGCAAAGACAGCCTTTCGCCGGTCGGCACGCCACGCTGATATTTCGCAAGCGCGGCCTTTGCCTTGTCCCGCATCTCTACATAGGCGTTGGCGGCAGAAAGGGACCGATCCCATTCAATCCGATGGGGCTGCAGCACCAGTTTGATGGCGTCGCCCAGCTGTTTCACCCTGTTGCCATGAAGGTCGCTGATGCGAGAGGAAATGAAGTTCGGCAGCCGCACGACACGCTCATCCTCCAGTTCCACCTCAAAATATTTGTTGGAAAGGAAGGGCGTATAAATCTCCTCCTCCGCATAGGGCATGTCCAGGTCATCCGCTTCATACCAGAACGGATGTTTGCCCTCATAAGCCTTCATCACCTTGTCTTTGAACGACCGGTTCTGTTCATCGACATGATCGACGACATAGTCGCGCATCGCCTTCAGCTGGTCGGCGTCCATATCCGGCGCCAGGCCCGCCTTCAGGCCAATCTCTATATTAAACGCGACCTTATGGCCCTTTTTAAGGTTCTGCTCATGGAAAATTGCGCCCGGCTTGCGGTTTTGTTCCTTCATCATGGCCAGGATATCGTCGGCCGACATCTCCAGAAGGGTTTTTCCTTTGTAACGGTAGCTTCTGTAATCCACGTCCGCGCGCATGCACAATGCGCGGTTGAAATTCCCGTGCCGCACATCGACATCCATCACGATGACGGGAACGGCTTCATAAATTTCCCCATCCTGGCTGTCGCGCGATATCATGATGCAGCGCAGGGGATAGGCCAGCGGATATTTATTATTCTCATCCACGCCCAGCGCGTCTTCACCGAATTCTGTATCGTTGCGATCCTGGGTCAGATAACTCCGGAAATACTGGGGATCGGCACACAGCTCAAGCTGACGCAGCAGATCCATCTCATGCCGGCGCAAATAGAGATAAAGGCCTTTGGTCTTGCTGTTGTCGTATTTTGGGCTGTTATGGCCTTTTTTCCGGTCATGTTTCGTCCCGTCCCCGACCCTGACGCCTTCGCTTATTCCCAGCTCCGGGTTTTCCATGCGGATGTTGCGGTCCATAAGCTCGTCCTGCTTCGCGGACAGCCGTTTTTTGGATATTTCATGGTTGGTGACTTCCCCCAGCTTTACCCGTTCGCGCCCCTTGACGCCGAAAAAGTGGCTTGCCAGGGCCGCGGACATGATGTCGACCGAATAGTTGCCAAGGCGGGGCGTGTTCATGAAGAACACATCCTTGGTCGGAAAATTGGCGCGATAGGCGGAAGCGGCCATCAACCTGTTATCGAATTGCACATTATTAAACCCGATGTGTTCCCGGCCGATCGTATTGGCGCGCGCGGTGATTTTCCAGCGCCCGTCATCGTCTTCATAATCCGCGGCCTCATCATCGTCCGCGCGAAAGGATATTTTTTTACCGCCTTCATGGATCCGGACATGCAGGACGACATTGCCGTCATTGTCCAGCAACGGCATATGCCGGACAAAAATTGCCTTAAACTTATCCTTCTCCGGAACCATGATTGTTTTCTGCCGCACAAGGTCCGGGAAATCTTCCGCCCATGCGCCCAGCCTGTCCCATAACAAATCGGGGCTGTTCTGGATCGCGTCAAAAATCTTGCCGATCAGGATCTGCGGCGGATCCTTGGATTTGTCGCGCAGGCGGCTGGCGAAGTAACGGGTGATCAGAAGCGCTTCAGCCGACGGCGTAACGCGGTCGGGGATGAAGGCTTCCAGATAATGCTCGGCCAGCGTATTCAAGGCCAGGTCGCATATTTCCAACGATGAGCTACTGATTTCCGCCAGCCGCCATAACTTGTCCGTCGCCTCTTTGTCGGTAATGGTGATGATCAGCCGCCCGTTGCGGACGATATGCCACACATCGCTCTGCCTGGCCAGAACGGGCCTTTCCGGTTTTGCGTTCATGCCAGTGCCCTGTCTACCCATTTTATGATTTTATCCAGGCTGCCCTCGGTCGTCTTTCCGGACGGGCGTCTTGCCCCCTGATACCGGCGTTCTTGCGGCGGCTTGATCCGTTGCGCCGCGAACGGCTCGCGCTTGTCCCTGTGGTCATTGGCCAGTTGCCGCGATACTTTATCGAACTCGCCCACGACCATGGATTTCTTGAATTCATCGTTCGCCGCGCCCGCCATCAGGGCGCTATGGATCGACCCGCTGCGTGCGTTCAGCTTCGCAAACCGGAAGGCCTTCAACGCCCCACCGAAAAACTGCCCGAGCTCGCGGATGATTTCGAACACGATCAGCGACGGAATGGCCTGCCCGATCCGCGTGACCTTCGCCTCCTCGCGCGAATTCCCCATCTCGATCTGGTTAAATTCAAACGTATTGAATTGCCGCCCCAAATGCCGCAACCCGATCGCCTCGCACACAAGCTGTTGCACGCGCCTGACATTGTCCAGCTTGTTGGTGTGCGTAACATGGGTGAGCTCGGCATTGGCGGTGGTGGCCGTTTCGCGTATGTCTTCCAGATATCCGTGGCCCGACGGGTGGATCGTCGCGCCGGTCACGGTCAGGCTGCCATCTCCGTTATCATAAAAATCACGGCCTTCGCCTGCGTATTCCTTTATAAACTGCTTTTTCTGTTCTTTGGAAAGCCCATAGACCCTGAACCCGTCCTCTATCGCCACGATCACGCTGTTGACGCCGCGGTTTCGCAGCATCTTGTCAATCATTTTGCGCTGGTTTTCTTCGTTTCCAGGAATCGCGGACTGGTCGATAACGACATTAAATTTCTTGGGGTCTATTTTATAGGCCGTATGCCTGTGTTTCGGATTGGCATCCAGAGTCGACCAGCCTTCGGCAAAACGGCTTAAGGTCGCAAACATCTCTTCCGGGTTGCCCTGGGTTCCCGTCACGAAAACCAGCAACTCGCCAAGATCGCCTTCCAGCCAGCCTTGCGCGGTCCCTGACTCGCGCGCCTTGTGTTCTTTCGGATGCAGCGTCAGGGACTCAATTTCTTCTTCTATTTTTTCGCGTTCAAGAAGATCTTCCGTTACTTTAAGGCGATCATGAAGATGCTGGGTGCGTTTTTTGGTTTCCTTGGTCGCGTCATCTTCCAGGAAATTGTTGAGGTTCAGGCTGTTATAGACTGTATCAACCTCCGGATCGACACCCTCCAGGTTATGCATGGTCAGGGTGTCTTCGATATTCGCGCCGACCGCCGTGCAGTTCCGCCCCACGCGGTTGCAGGTTTTCAACACGGTCTTCACACGGCTGTCATTCGTGCTGATCATACCCAGCAGCACGCCCTTGCCTTTGAACAGGCTGGTCTGCATCAGGTCGATCAGGTTTTTCTGGGCTTCCTCCTCTGTCGGCACGCGACCGTTTTTATGTGCGTTGGTGCCGTCGATATCGATCAACGTATCCTGGCGGTCGATGCCAAAACCGCGCAGGCCACGCGACATGAATTCATGGTTGCGAGGTTTTCGGCCATCACCATAAAACAGATAGCTGCCATGGCCTTCTGCGTAGACACGATACATGGTGCTGGGCGTCGAATGGTCCATGCCCTCGACGCAATATTCCATGCTGACCGTATCGCTGATCTTGATCTTGCCCTGGCCGTTTAAACGAACGATCTCCGGCATCAGGGATTTATCATGCAATTCTTTCTTCAATTTGGCGTTCAACATCCGCATGGCTCGCCTGCCGCCGCAGACTTTCTTGCCTTTCAACAGGCCAAGCCGCGCCAGGACGATCAAACCGTCCATATGATCCAGATGGCGGTGCGAAATGCAAATCGTGTCGATGTCTTTCAACAGCGCGACGACGTCCGGCACCGCGCCATCGAAGCGCGACCCGTTTTTTGGCAACAGCATGCCAAGATCCAGGCAAACCGCCGTGCGCTTCGCCACGCCCTGCTCATCCAGCCATTCATGCATGACGATCTTGCACGCGCCGAGGTCCTGGCCAAAACCGTCGACGATCTCCTCCTTGCCGTCGCCCAGCAGCGACAGATGGACAAACCGCCCCTCCGGCGGCGGCGGGTCGACCGGGCTGATCATGTCCATCAGCCCGAATTCCATCAGCGCTTCCATGGCGGTGGGGAAGCGGCGGCGGCGCATCATGTCTTCCATCCGCAGGCCAAAGCCGACGGCGCGGAGCTTCATGCTTGTCCCGGCGTTCGTCAGCGTATGGCCCAGCAGTTTCACGCTGTCCAGTATGGGGCTTCCATCCGCCAGCCGCTTCCATTCATACTCGATAAAATCCTTGAGCGTCTGCGGCTGGTATCCCTCCGGCACAAAATGCGGTTCCAGGCTACCATGCATCCTCTCTATACCGCCGTGGCTTTCCCTACGGAAACATGCGCGATAGGTTGTGCCGGATTGCTGATGCGTGGCAAAAGCCTCGCGGAATCCTTCATCGATGCGGCAATGCGGGTCGACCGAATTGAACCCTCCGTTCATCACGGTGCGGGCAATGTCCGGATCCGAACTGACGATGACGTCGCCTTTGGCGCGGGAATTGAACAGGTCATGCAGGTTAAAGCAGAATTTACCGTCCTTGCCCTGCCCCGGTAGTTTGATGTCTTCGCCCACAAGGGCGGGCAGGTCGAAATCATGCATGACCTTCAACGCTTCGACAGGCGATTTGTTTTCGCGCAGATGCATGGTCAGTTGCTGGAACACTTCGCGCAACCGCTCTGCCGTCACCGCGCGGACATGATCGGGCAGGCCTTCCAACAGCGGCTTGTTGCGGTACCAGATCTCTTCGATCTCGATTTCATGCTCGCCGCTGTCCGAAGGGACCAGAGCGGTCTTCATTTCCAGCAGATGGATGGTCCCCGTTTGTCCGTTGGGGCGGCGATACCAGTATTTGATCTGAAGATTGTCGGCCCCGCCATATCCGTCCAGCTCGGCAGAGGAGATCAGCGCCATGGCGCCGTTTCCCTGACCCGGATCTATGGCAAAACGTCCGACCAGCTCCTGCGAGGGCTTTTCATTATACGCCTCGGCAAAGGGCTTGCTCCACCCCATAGCATTGGCAAAATCCCTGCGTGACCAGACCATCACTTTTCCCGTGTTACTCTTTTATGGCGCCGGCATTCCTGTATCCGGTCCTTTGGTTCCCGTCAGCCGTCCCTGCCGCGGCCCCTGCGCCGGCTTCGTTCTGCGCAGGCCGTCCACTTCCAGCCAGCGCCGCCAGAAGGTCGGGTCGATCTTCGCCATGTCGCGGCTGACATCTTCCAGATCCAGCGTCTGGATCTGCGGCCCCAGCAGGATGGCGCGCATCTCATTCAGCAATGCCCTGAATTCAACCCTGTCTTTCTCAAGTCCCGTTTTCACGTCCAGCGGGATCGTCTGCATGTCGATCAGCGGCTCACCGCTCCCCGCCGCGCGGTTCAGTTCGGCATCGTAATACATATCCGCCAGCGCCAGGCTGTGCAGCAGGCCTTTCATCAGGAAAGACGGTATTTCTTCCTGCGCGGCGTCTATGTCTTTGGCGTATGCCGCCATAATGCGGATGTCGTCGACCAGGCTGCGTGTTTCGATCGTGAACCCGTCATCCGTCTTTATCAGGTCGCCAACCTGTAACGGAAAGGCATGCGCCTTCGGCACGATGTCGAATTGGAGCAGACGGCTGTAGACGCGCAGCGGCACCAGAAATGGCGACGTCTCCCAGGCTTCAAGCGACAACGCGGCAAATCCCTGGCGCCGGATGTTTTCCTGCCAGTCGGCAATTTTGTGTGGCGTCTCGATCTTGTTGTTCCCAGGCGCCGCGATGACTTTTGGATCTTTTGTAAACGCCTTGTACACACGCTCCGCGTTTTCGGTATGCGTCACTACCCTGCCCGGAAACGCCTTACGGCAGAAATTAGCAGCTTCGGTCACGTCGATGATGGCGTCTTCCACCACCTTCTGCTCGAAATTCGCCCCCTCGAAACTGCTGCGCAGGCCGCGCCCGTCCTGAATGACCTTGATACCATGCGCCTGCGCCCAGGCCTGCGCATGCCGGTTGGCGCGCCTGTCCCCCAGCACGATCACCTCGCCGAACTGCCCGCCGACGATCGGCATTTTGGGAATGCCTTCCACGCCCTTGTTCAGCTGCAGTACCGTTTTCACGCGCGCGTCACTGCGCCTGAACAAATCCTGCGCGAAAAGCCCGGCTTCGTTCTCCGGCTTGAAAAAATGCCCGTCCGTCTGATACGGCGTCTGCATGGTGATCAGCGGCGCGCGCTTGCCCTGCAGGGATTTTGTGACATCCAGCTGTTCGGCGGCAGGCGGCAGGATTTCATTCTGCAGTTCGGCCACGCTTTTCGGAACGAACCGGCTTCGCTTTAAATTTCTGGCGCGCTTCACGCCGTAATCGCGCAGCCCGTCCGCCTTCCACAATTCGCGCATGCAATTGTGCGCGTCCATGAAAGCAATCACCTGGCTGGCCAGTTCGGCAAACGCCTTGTCATGATGACCGGGCAGATCCATCAGTCCCGGATTGACTTTCTTCAGGTCAAGCCCGCCCCACTCAGGATGCTTCCACCCCTTGGTCCGCATCTCCTCCAGCATGATCATCCGCATGGCGATGTTGGACGACATGTCGGTGACAAAACCCTGCGGCACCACCTCCAGCATATGCGCGAAAATCATGCGCAGGAAATCATGCGGGGTCACCTGGTCGCCATTGGCGAAAACCAAGTCCGCATCCGCCTTCGGCCGGAACGGGATCATGCCATAGCGCATCTGGAAAAAGGCAAAGGTCTCGAAATTGCCGTTGCGGGAGAACGCGACGTCGCCTTCCAGGCCCGCCGTATGCAGCATGTAACAGACCGCGATCCAGAACGCCTCGAAATCCTCGTCCCTGAAACCCTGAAGGTTGGATACGCCCGGATCCTTGATGATATTCTGAAGCGCGGCCTCCGCGCCCGACGGCGAAAAGATCATCCTGTCGGGATAGGCGGTCTGGAATGCCTGCCAGCGCGCCGTCGCACGGTTCCTGTTCGGCTCGATGACCCTGTATTTAATTTCATTCGCATCCAGTTTTTCACTCAGGCGATAGGTGGACAAAACACCTCGGTCGTCTTTGATGCGCAGCTGGGCGCTCGGCTGATAATCCTTGTTAAAATCGCGGATGCGCTTTTCATGTTTTGATCCCAGCCAATAGGAGTCGCGGCCGCCCGAGATGGATTCAGGCAGGAACATATCTTTTATATCCTGCTCCCATATCCTTTCCGCGAGTACCGAAAACATGTATTTGGCGCGTGGCAGCATAACATCGGCATAGGGATGCTGTTTATAAAACGCAGCGATGAAGTGATACGGATCGTCGAAGAGAAAGCGCGGCATGTCGCCCTGAAAAAGGTAACGGCTCAGCGTCTCGATAAACTGCGAATCCGCAACCGGCTTCCCATCGCCGATCGCGCCCAGATCAAAAGAGTCGCGCATGGCGGCTCTCCTCTCCCCAAAAGATTTTTTTTGTTCTTTTGAAGGGTAATGGAAGCGCGCGAAACTACAAGTCTTGTAATGTTTTTTTAGATCCTATAATAATGAAGGCTCACTCGTAGCGCTGATTCCTTCACGCCTTATTTCTGCGGTTTTAAACTATAAAAATCCCAACTTAACCGCCAAGATACCCGCCGATGATCGGCAACACCTCTCCCGTAATATAACTTGAGCAATGCGGCGACGCTAAAAAAACATAGGCGGGTGCAATTTCTTCCGGCTGCGCCGGACGCTTCATCGGTGTTTTTGCGCCGAACTGTGCTACGTCTTCCGCTTCTTTGTCAGAAGGATTTAACGGAGTCCAGACCGGGCCTGGTGCAACGGCGTTCACGCGAATACCCTTCTGCACCAGATGCGTCGCCAGCGACCGGGTAAAGGCATGGATGCCGCCCTTGGTCATGGAATAATCAAGCAAATCCTTATTCCCGAGTAATCCCGTCACCGATCCGGTATTGATAATCGCCGATCCCGGTTTCATATGCTCTACCGCCGCCTGCGCCATAAAGAAATAGCCATATAAATTGGTCTTCAGCGTTTCGTCGAAATGCGCTTCGGTCAAATCCATAAAATTTTTAGTATGAATTTGAAAGGCCGCATTATTGACCAGCACATCCAGCTTGCCCAATTCCTTCACTGTCTGTGCCACAGCATCCCGGCAAAAACTACGCTCGCAAACATCACCCGCGATCACTATGCATCGCTTGCCTTCCGCCTCCACAGCCTTCTTTGTATCTTCCGCATCCTTGTCTTCGGCCAGGTGACAGACAGCAACATCTGCCCCTTCTCGTGCAAACAATACGGCAACAGATCGGCCAATACCTGAATCCCCGCCGGTAATCAGCGCGACTTTCCCCTCAAGTTTTTTCGAACCAATATAAAACGGTGCGTCATACATGGGTCGTGGATCCAGCTTATACTCCGCACCCGGCTTTGGTTGGTGCTGTTTCGGGAAAGGCGGCTCGGGATATTTCCGCGCACCAGCCTGCATCGGTTTTTCTTTCTTCTCGCCACTGGATTTTTTATCCGCGGCCGCCACCTGTTCCTGGATATCGCGCTGCGCCTCGACTACTTGTTCCGCATTCGCTGTTTTCAATTCGGTCTTATGCGTCATTGTCGTGATCCTTTTAATATGTGATGCTCTCCGGCCAATGGACGAATAATTGAAAAGTTCCTGGAACCGTCCGTCCGGCCGCTACGTTTGCAGGAAAACCGCAAAGGAGTTTTTTGAAATGGCAAAAATACTGGTTCACTGGGCGTTGAGCGCCCTCGCCATCGGCATTGTATCCCAGATTGTCCCCGGCTTTATGGTCGACGGCATCGCTGCCGCCCTGATCGCGGCCATCGTTATCGGTTTTATCAATGCGACCCTGGGCCTCGCCCTGAAAATTGTCACCTTCCCCCTAACCATCGTTACACTTGGTTTGTTCTGGTTCGTCATCAATGCGCTGATGATTGAACTCGCCTCCATGTTTGTGCCGGGTTTTACCGTTACAGGATTTGGCTCGGCTTTTCTCGGCGGTATCGTCCTGACCCTGGTCAACATTGTTTTGCGAGCGGTTTTCGAGAAAAAATGAATGTGAAATGCCATATAAATTATGACAATATAAAATTGGAAAAATTTTACTCTTTATATCAAGCCTTAATCCCAGGGAACGGGCGGTTTTGCGGGCCCCGGCGCCGCCCGAATTTCGTTCTTGCTTTAAAGGCCTTTATTGTTTACGTTTCCAGCCCGTCAAGACCTTTTCTCTCATTGGGGCGTCGCCAAGCGGTAAGGCATCGGTTTTTGGTACCGACATTCCTAGGTTCGAATCCTAGCGCCCCAGCCATTATTTTTTAATGCATTAGTTTTGCATATCTTGCTTGACAGTCCCTGTTTAATGTTTCTATTCTCGCCATAATAACAAAAAACAATGTGAACAGGGGCTTTCTTTGTCCGCGCATAAACTTTTTAAGTTGAGCAGAGCCTTTATGCTTTGCGCTGGTCTTGCTGTTATGGGGCATACGGCGCTGGCGGATGAGGCGTTGCCGGCACAGCCTTCAGGTCCTGCGCAGGTTTCGGATATTCAAACGTTTCTGGACGCGCACCAAATTCCCTCCTCCGAAGGGCTGGCGGATCTTATTCAGCGGACCTTGTTTTACACGGCGCGCTCTTATTATACGCCGTTACAGATGGACGATCTGGAACGCAATGCGATCGAAGGCATGCGCAAATGGATCGAGGACGCACCTGCCGACCTCGCCAAGGCCCGGAAAGCTCTGGCAGATGCCGAGCAAACCCTGCAAGACCGCACTGCTGAAAAAACCGCGCGCGGCGAAGCCTCGGCAATCGATGAGTCTGACCTGGCCCGCCTGAATGACGCCATTATTGAGGCCAGGGATGCCCGCGACGATGCCGCGGATGCGGTGAAGAAGGAAGAAACGCGGCTGACAACAGATCCGGAAAAGCTTTTATGCGCCGGGCTGGATTACGCATTTCACGAACTTGATCCACATTCCGATTGCCTTCCGCATGATAGTCCGTTTTTGGTCAATCCTGATATAAAACCGAGTATCGGCATTCTCCCTGCAACGGACGGGGAGTCAAAATATATTCTGGAGCGTGGCCTGCGCGTAAAGGCTACTAGGGATCCAATTGACAACTCTCCCGCCAGAAGGGCCGGTGTTCTGCCTGGTGACCTTATCACCTCCATCGACGGCACGCCGCTCGCCGGTATGCCGCTGCGTGATGCGATCAAAAAACTGGAAGGCGAGGAAGGGTCCAGGGCCGTGCTTCAGATTGAACATGGCAACGGACCTGTATCCATTTCAGTAGAGCGCGAAAAATTTTTTATACAGAGCGTCTCCTGGCGCATTATCAATAACAATATTGTGGCCATCTCCGTTGCCGCGTTTCTCAATGAAAATACCGCTGATGAGTTTGCCAAAGCCATCAAGGCCGGCCAGGAGGCGCTTCACGGGGCTGAAAATGTCGCCGGATATGTGATCATTCTCCGGAATAATGGCGGCGGGCGCCTCGATCAGGTGCATAAAATGCTTGATGACACGATTGCCGGTGAAAATTTTGACCGTTCCTATGACGCCAACGTGCCGGAGGACGTTTTGCGGCGGAATATGTTGATCGCTACGCAAGACCGGAAAGGCCGGGGAGACCGTATGACAGCAACGCCGGGCGATTTGATGCAGGGCAAACCGAGGGCTGTATTGATCAATGGATATTCAGCCTCAGCATCTGAAATCATGGCGGGCGCGGCACAGGCCTTTGGCGCCATTGTTGTCGGGTTGCCCAGTTTTGGCAAGGCAACAGTCCAGGGGGTAAGGCCGTTGCCCGCTTCCGCTGCCGATCCGGCGGTCGACGTCGAGCAGAACAAGTTTAAAATTACTGAACAGCGGTATGTTTACGGTCCTGATGCAGACAGCCCGCAATGGAAAGGCGTTACACCCGATATCGTGATCCGTTTCATGGAGGCGGCAAAAGAAAGCGAGTCCAAATTGCCACATGCCCTGCTACCACCGGAAAACGCGCGGCAGGATACAAGGACGCAGCGTTTTTGCGACAAGGACGGAACTGTGCCGCCCGCGGATGCCAATCTGATCGACCCCAGAACGGGCGAGGTCGATTATGAATTGGCCTGCGCCGGCTTGGCAGTGCTCGGGCAGGACAGTGGCATGGGGGTCCGGCTGAACCCGTCCCCTACCGCTGCGCCTTTGCCTTAATGCGTTACATTATGTATTGACCTTTTATTCCGGTCGCGATAAAGCAGATGGAATAAGAAAAATCAGGGAGATGAATATGGGATATCAGGACGTAATGCCAGCCGCCATGCTGTTAAAGCGCATCGAGGACTCGGCAGGTAAAATGGCCAGGGCTTCAAAGATCATGAACCAGCACATGATCGCCTCACAAAAGGTTGTCGAGGTACTTCTTGCCTGTATGGTTGGCGGCGATCACGTCTCGCTGAAAGGGATTCCAGGGACGGCCAAAACGAGGCTTGTCAAAACGACCGGTTTTTCCATGGGATTAATCCCGGACCGCATTCAATTTACGCCTGATATCATGCCGAAGGATATACTTGGCGGGGACGTGCTCAAGGAAGATC